>CAIUKZ010000276.1 GCA_903899865.1 uncultured Bacteroidales bacterium
ATTTGATTTCAGAAGGCAAGATGGAAACATACAGAATCACAAGATGCAAGATGGGTTTTCGTTCAATTGCAGACATGCCAGAATGGATGATTATCATGGAGTTTAAGGACATGGGCCAAATGGATTCAGCATTCAAACGAGTGGCACCACTTGAAGGTGAGCTTGAAGAAAAACACAAGTCATTCAATCAATTTGTGTCTGGCAACATTCAACATGCCTTGTTCAGAGATTGGCCAGATCAAAACTTATGAATGATATTGTGTTGATTGCCATCCGAGAAGAAGCACCGGATCTCAAGCACATGATGAACTTGTTTTACACCGGTGTAGGCAAAGTCAACGCTGCCATGACTGCCAGCGAAGTTATCACAAAGTATCGTCCCCGACGTGTCATTAATTTTGGCACAGCTGGTGGCATAACAGTTGCACCAGGATTCTATCAATGCACTCAATTTGTGCAAAGAGACATGACCTGTGAAGCACTAGGATGTACACCTGGACAGACACCTTTTGAAACTGCCGTACATATTGGCAATACAATTGGCCTAACTTGCAGTACCGGCGATAATTTTGTGATGAATCCAACGCTGGCAATTCCAGCAGATGTAGTAGATATGGAAGCCTATGCTATTGCCAAAGCATGCGAGAAATATAAAGTTGAATTTGTTTGTTGGAAATACATTAGTGATCAAGCCAATGCCACAGCTGATACTGACTGGCGTGAATCAGTTGCTCACGGGCAATTGCATTATATCAACAAGCTCAAAGAGTTAAACTTAGTATGAATAAAAAAATATGTATTGCTAGTTCCCAGTCTGCAGGTTGTACATTTGTTGACTGGAGTATTCATTTTTTATCTGGACAATCACAATATTTTAGTGTAGCAGAAAATCAATGGATTGATTTAAGCCAAAATCCAGTAAATGCCATGAATGCCCATGGACACAAAAAAAATCATCCAGAAGGATATATTGAAACTCAACGATATTTAACCAAATTTGATTCCATGCCCAATAATGCAATTTATTCTCTATATCCAGCTAAGCTGGGAATTGACCTTGCTGTTAAACAATTAAACATCGATATCAATCAAATTGATATTAGTCCTACTGTACTAGATCAGATCAAACAGTACATATTTGATGATTACAACAAATTGTTTGATCTCTGTTTCAGTGCTCAAACAAAAATAGTATATGTTGACATAGATCCTAGAACAGCCTTATACCATGCGGAATTTAGAAATTTAGATAGATTTCTATACAAAAGAGCCAAGCCAGAATCAATTAACGAACTAGATGATGAAATACAGGAAATGTTTTTTAAAAAAAGCCAAGCACAATGGAAAAAACTAAAGTTAACTGATGTCTGGGACATAAGAGAAAGACTAGCTCTAGATACACGCCCGTTTGAAACATTTTTTAGTAATTTTAAATTTGAAAAAACATATCCGCATCATTGGATTAACTGTCAGGTGCTTTGGACACACACAGTAAAAACAATCACCAAATTGATGAAGTACTTAGAACTAACAATAGACAATGATAGATTCAAGTCATGGATACCTATTTGTCAGCAATGGCAACAACTCCATTTAGATCTGGTTGAATTTTGTTACATTCAACCACACATCGTTAATGCTATTGTTAATAATTTATATTATGAAATTGATTTAACATTCAAACAAGAAGTAATCATACAGCATTGTTTGATTTATCAACACGGTCTTAATTTAAAAACTTGG
>CAIUKZ010000277.1 GCA_903899865.1 uncultured Bacteroidales bacterium
AACAATCGGCCACCAGCAGTTTACCCAGCACAGCACCACTACCCTCATCACCCAGCACATAGCCTAGAGGTGACACATTTTGAATGATGTTCACACCATCATAATAGCAGGAATTTGAGCCAGTCCCCAAGATACAAGCTATCCCTTTTTGGTTTTGGAATAATGCTCTAGCAGCGCCCAGCAGGTCACTTTCTATGTCAATGCTTGCATTCACAAACAGCGGACTAAGTGCATTTCTAACGATGTCTTTTTTGTCTTCAAAAGCACAGCCAGCTCCATAAAATGACAGATGTGTAATTTCTTCACTGGCTAATGATGGTATTAGTTTCTCCCTTAGGTAGGAAAGAATGTCATCTGTGGACTGATAAAATGGATTGATGCCCAATGTGTACAGTTCTTTCACCACTTTATCACCTTCCACCAAACACCAATGAGTTTTGGTAGAACCACTATCCGCTATTAGTATCATCGTGTTTTTATTGTATTTGAGGTTTTTTGATTCAAGGAACCAATTTATTCGAAGTTGAAAGTCAAAGTCAAGATTCTAGAAGCTAGACTGGCAAGAGCATTAGTAAATTTTTTCTCATCGTTACTTAAACTTTCGCTAAGTCTCTGATCTATTGGGACGAGCATGTTGTTCATCCCCACCGCAAATTTGAGCTCGGGTGACAGTTTGAAAAACGAAAAATACAGGTCACAACCTACACCAAATTCTGAGTAGAAATCCACTGCGTTGAGCAATACCGCGTTTGTCTTGTTTCTACCAAGATCAAAATATATCCCTCCTCCACAAATTAAGTATGGACGATAATTATCTCTTCTGTCAGCACTATATTTTATAAACAAAGGCACACATACCGGAATGGAAGTGATGTTACGGTCGCCCATAAGCAGGATGGAGTCGCCACCATTAGGACCTACTTTTGGCATTGAAACGTTGTAAGTAAGGCTTCTATCAGCAAAGTGTAAAGAGGGAGTAAGTCTAAGATTAAAATGATCGTTTAAGCGAAGGTCAGAAATGATACCAACCGAAAACCCAGGTTTAAGGCTTGATACATCAGCATAATACTTTTTTCCATCGATGGTCTGATAACTATGCATCACGCCAAAATCCATGCTATTAAACCCCAAAGAAAACCCTAAATGTATAGGTTTACTATCCACATAAGGTAGATTTTGAGCAAAAGCATTGGAGGTGAAACTAATCAATGCCGTGATGAGAATTGATTTTGTAAATAATCTATACATCGAGAAATTTTTCGTTTAATAGTAAGTTAGGCTGACCCAAACCAACTTGGCACACCCGCAATGAACGCAACCTTATCAGAATCACTTGCTGTGAGAAAGTCAACTTGAATGAATTTCGGCTTATGATTAAACAGATTTTTTTTTGAATTATTGTATCTTAACCATAATGTGGTGCAAAGATACAAAAAATGGGCTAGCTACAAAGTGTGGTTGGAATACTGTTTGATGGTTGGCAATGCGTAGATAAATTGGCAATACAAAAAAAAGGCTGCCCAAACAAATGATGTTGGTCAGCCTTCTCTTACTAATCGTTTTGCTCGTCTTTGCCTTGCGGCGTGATAAGTTTATATCCTTTACCGTGTATATTTATTATACCTACATTAGGATCGTCTTTCAATAATTTACGAAGTTTGGTGATATACACATCCATGCTTCTCGCATTGAAATAGTTGTCATCCACCCAAATGGTTTTTAGGGCAAAGTTACGTTCCAAAATACTGTTAGAATTAGCAGCCAATAAATTCAGCAACTCTGATTCCTTAGTCGTAAGTTTTTTAGCATTCCCATCTATAATCAGATGTTGCTTTTGAGCATCGAAAGTAAAAGCACCGAGTTGATACACTACCTGATCTTTGACTTTCTTACCTTTCACTCTACGAAGGATCGATTCAATCCGGTAAAGCAATTCTTCCATACTGAATGGTTTAGAAAGGTAATCATCCGCTCCTAGTTTGAATCCTTGCAAAATATCCTCTTTCATGGATTTTGCAGTTAGAAACACAATAGGAACTTCTGCATTTAAGGCTCTCACGTCAGCAGCCAATGCAAAGCCGTCTTTTTTTGGCATCATCACATCAAATACGCACAGGTCGTATTTTGATCGTGTGAATGCTTTGTAGCCAGCTTCACCGTCGGGTTGCAAATCGGCATCATAGCCTTTAGTTTGTAAATACTCCCTGAGGAGCATGCCAAGATTTTCATCATCTTCGCACAATAGAATTTTCACTTTTTCGTCTGTCATAACTTTAAGTTTTAATTGTGGGTATTGTAATTGTGAATTTTGTTCCTATGTTTAGATTGCTTTCTACGTCAATAGATCCCTTGTGATCATTGATGATTTTTTTTACGTAAGCCAGCCCCAATCCAAATCCTTTAACATTGTGAATGTTTCCTGTGGAAACGCGGTAAAATTTTTCAAAAATTCGTTTTAAATCTTCTTTGGGAATTCCAATGCCATTGTCCTCTATGCTTATCATCAACTTGTCTTTTTCATTCCACGTGTCAATATTCAAGAGTAATGGTTTGTTTGAATATTTTAGAGCATTGTCCATTAAGTTAAAGATCACGTTGGTAAAATGGACTTCGTCCACTAATACCCAGTCGTATTTGGCATTCAGTTTTGATGATATCTTTCCTCCTTTATTAGTTACTTTGAGAGAAAAATTACCTATTATTTCTGATATTAATGAGTTAACTTGTATTTCTGTAGGTTTGAGAGACGATTTGTCTTTCTCAAAGATTGCCATTTGCAATACTTTCTCCACTTGAAAACTCAGTCTCTTTGTTTCATCCCTTATCACATTAGAAATGTGCCGAAGTGATTCTGGTGTTTTTCCTACACTATTGTCTTGAAGCATCTGAGACGCTAGAGAAATAGTTGATATTGGCGTCTTTAGCTCATGAGTCATGTTGTTAACAAAATCATTTTTAATTTTGTTCAACTGCTTTTGTTTAAAGATAATAACCACCGCAAAGATAAAAATACTGAGAATAAACCCCGTCAGAGCAATAGATGGCAACAGCAGATTCATTGATCTAATGATGTAGTTTTGCTTGGTCGAAAACACCACCTTCAAGTAGGCTGATTTATTATTTTCATCATACGGGAAAAGCTTTTGTGAATAGGCCTCTCGGTCATTAAACACGCCCAATTGCTTGGTTCCTTTGTCCCTTTGAAAAATAATTTTCCCTTCTTGATCTACAATTCTATATGAATATGGAAGCTTTACATTATTATTCTCCATCACTCGTTCTAGAATTCCGTCTAATTCTTCAAAGTTAATTCTTTCACTTATATCTTTGTCTTCTGTATCCCTCATCCACTTGAACACCGCTTGATCCAAGACTGATTTTGATCGCGAAAAGTTTTGTTTGAACTTTTCTTGCAAATACTTGGATGTCTCTTCTATCGTGCTGTTTCCATGTGAGTGTGACAGACTGATGCCTGTGCGAGTATTCAACTTGGAATGCACTCTTGGACTTTTGATAAATGAATCAATGTTATTCTTTTCGGCTTCTATGTTTTGAGGGTTGATACCTATGCTTGAGACGCTTCTCGAGTTAGTATCATTTTCGCCTATTATCTGACTTAAGTATTCTAATGCTTCTTTTTCTTCGACCAAACTTACCGTCTGAAACAAACTCCGTTGTACGTTTTCATTAAACTGAGCCTCTATCATTTCTGCATTGATCTTGACATATCTTGCTTGTATGGATATCAGCCCAATAAATGTCAGCAGCATTAATGTTATTAAAATCCAAATGGTGGTCTTACTCATGCTGCAAAATTACTCAAAATAATAGGGTTATTCTCCATTATTAGCTTATATTTATAATTCTATCACATGCTAATGCTCTGAATATTATTTTTTTAACTATATTTTAAAAATTCAAGCATTTATTAGCAAAACTATTTCAACATGTCTCAATTTTAAGTAAACCATCCGTTCTCCTAGTTGCACGTTAAGCACTGAAGATATGTTAAAATTAAAACCAAAATACAATTTAAATAACATAAAATGTATCATTTATTGCAACTATCAACTGGATTACTGTATGAAAAACAATAAGTAATTGGCAGTGTCTGTAAATATAAAGTAATTTTTTA
>CAIUKZ010000278.1 GCA_903899865.1 uncultured Bacteroidales bacterium
TCCTTATAACTAGGGATCATCGTTTTACCTAGCTGTTTTGCAATATCCAAACCATTACCAATTTGTTCATTAAATGTTTTGGCAATTTGACTCAGTTCAATATCTGTGGGTGCCTTCTGTACATGCATTTTATTCAGATCCCATAAATGAGGATGTTCTACTAAAGTTTGTAATGTTTCATGCAGCGAGGGAATGACTGAAGAATCATAGAAGCTATACAACCTCCTAAAAAGCTGATAATCTTCAGGATAATCGCAGGTAAGTCGTTTTTCTTCTTTAAATGGACTATTTGTAACCACAAGTTGACCTACATTAAAGAAGTCCGGTCTATTCACAAACGGTCCCCAGATCTCGGTATCTGCAGCTTTTTTCATTCCTACAGCCACTTGCAGTGCTTTTACATTAATCAGTGACGTACAACAACCGATAGGTAAACCTTTTGAAAAAATAAAGTCAAAGTCCTCCCGCTTATTCCAATCAACCAAAATTTGAGATGTGTAAATTGAAAACAACGGATTATCAGCAGTTATACTTACAAAGGCATCATAACCATAATACAAGGCTGCATTTAATAGCCTATCTAACACATCAACCTCAGAACCTATGTAGAACTGAATATTATTTTTAACGGCAGAGTCATAAAGTATTGAATCCTGTGGGTTGTGAGATGTACATAGCACAACACCATCAATGCCCTTAACAGATTTGCATCGTTCAATAACTCTATCTATTACTGATTTACCATTTAAATCTAACAACACTTTATGAGTTAACCGTGAGCTTTTCATTCGTGCAGTGATAAAAAAACCTATCTTCATAAAATTAGATTAAATTTGATTTAACTACGCAATGACCTATTTCAAAATCACTAGTAAAAACTTTCCCTACACTCCCTATAACATCAAGCTGAGACAAATCTGATGGTTGAGCTGTTCTCTTGAAAGTAAAACACTCACTGGTAAACACATCCCCTTTTTTAACATTACTTCTTAAGATTGCAGCCTTTTTATTTATTCCAAACGTAGAATATGATTGCTCACCTGAATTCAATGTTAATAACCCATTCCCATTCGACACAGTCAATACTTTTAACTTTTCGCTCAATTCATTGAACATTTCAATTGAGATTGCAGCACTCCAATCACATCGTTCTTCACCCCAAGCTGTAGTCACATGCTTTTCCACATACTCCATTCCCAAAGAAGCACCTAAGAGGGTTATTAGAATATTGTTATCATTGTTATATGCAGTATGATCAGCATACCCGTGAGCAAATTCTGGAAAAAGTTGCATCATGCGTCTAATTTTCGCAAAATTAATATCTTCATATTTCGTTGGGTAGTTTTGGAAACCATGCATCAACACTATTTTTTTATGATTCAAAACACTAATTGCATTCTCAATCTCATACACAGTTGATCCACCCACTCCTAGCACTAAATAAGTATCCTGAGTAATTTCACTTTTCAAATGATTTAGTAGGTTTAAATCATTTAAACAAACCGAATGAATTTCAACAATATCAGGATTAAAACTCATCCCAAAGTCAATAGCTTTCTTGTCATTAAAAAGCAACATTAATTTCTTCTCGTTTTTCAATACAAGGTTTACTATTTCTGTCCATTGCAGTTCATCAAAAAGTCGATCTTTAGCCCATTGATATGCCGGATGATCAGTATGCATGTACTCATCAATATCAAGCATGATATGAAGTTTGATAAATGCAGCATCAGTATTTTGTGCAATATTAATTATCAAATTTTTAAAGAAATTAAAATCGCCATCATGATGCATGGCAGTTTCAGCTATTAAATGCATATCTAATCAAATCTTATATGTTGTATATCATTTTGTGCTTTTTCGTATTCATTATGAGAGCCAATATCCAACCAATATCCAACTAATGGAAAGGATATTACTTTCTTTCTTTCTTTAATCAGCAACTCCATCAACTCTGTGGTATTAAAAAACACATCTTTTTTAATATATTTTAAAACCGATTTTTTCATTAAATAAATACCA
>CAIUKZ010000279.1 GCA_903899865.1 uncultured Bacteroidales bacterium
GTTATAGCCTTAAAGCAGAAAGGTGAGATAATAATTTTATTGTCCACAAACCCTATACGCATCATTTCCTTGAAATTAATCCCAAAAGGTTTTTGAATTTCGTATAGATTAACAAACTTTATTGAATCAATCAATACAGAATTTTTACCAATCAAATTATCTTTCACCTTATCATAACCGTTTGCAAATTTCTTTCTATAATCAATGGCGTCGTATCCGGTTATCATTAGTTTACAGCGATTTATGATGCTGTCATTATTTGCATTTAGTTTAATTATAAAATTATAATTCATTTCCGAAACAAAATTAGAATGAAACTGAAGCCATTCTTCTTTCTTTTTTTGAACAATAAAACCGTAATCATTCAAACAACGTGTTGGAAGTTCATTGAAATTGCACAGTGGTTCGGTAGCATCAAGCAATACTAAGGAATCATCAATTTTTGCATATACAATCACATAATTAAAATAATCAAGGAATGGGTAATTAGCACTAATTTTTCCATGATTGCGTGTGCTAAGTAAAATTGGATATACCTCTAATCCAGCCGCTTTTAGCATTCCAGTCAGGAATAAATTAATATCAGCACTGTTACCTTTTTTGTTTTTAACAAATCCTTTGCAGATTTCGATGCAAATATGCGACATTCATTATTCCAATTGAAATATGATTTAACATATTGGTATATTTTTTTTGCTTTTTCTGTATTCGATATTGTTGCTGAATTGATGTTTAGTTCCTCAAGGTATTGTTTACTTTTTCGTTTACAATCATTTATATAGCCCCCAAATTTAGTCCCATCAGTCAAATTTTCATCAATCAAATCCTCTGCAAGCTTTTTCCATGTCGATATTATTTCCATTTTAATTCCATCTAAAGAATAACTGGCAGCCAATTGAAAATCTAACTTAGAAATAAAATCATTGTATGACGTAATAAATGCCTCATCCTTAAATGCAGGTACATCTTTCATCATAAAATAATAGACCATGTCGTTATACCTAATAGCCCCGTAGTGCTTCATCTCTTTATCTTGATAGCTTTTGTTTTCATCATATTTCTTTGTCCCATTCAGTATTGATATATACTCGTAATAAGGATTCATCTTTGTAGTATATTCACTATGAATAACGGGTATTTTATATTGAAACTCCCATGTACGAAAGTTGAACTTATAAGGAGTTTTAATTCTATATGAAATTTCAAATACTGAACCCTCCTTAATACCTGGCATTGCTATCTTTTTATGATACCAATGTTCATCCTGTTTTTCATTATACGTTTTTGTCTGGTCTAATGCCACTGTTACAATTTCGCCATTTTCAAGGTTATAAGTGTTTCCTTTTAAATCAGTCACTTCTTCAGCCTTGAAGTTTTCCTCATAATAAGGAATCTCAAATTGCGCCCATTTGAAACCAGCCTTAGAAAACACTTTGACCTTTGTTCTTCTTTCAAAAACTAAGTCACACCCTTCACTTGGATTGATAAAATAGGATTTACCAATATCGTAAATAACTACCGCTTCGGCAGTCATATCCTTTTCATATCGCATGAGCAGTAATTCATCTTTACTCACCTTCCCAAATTCATGTGAATATTCTTGGGCTATAATTAGGGTCGGAAGGATGATGATAAACATCATAATTAACTGTTTTCTCATTTGATTTTTAGTTGAAGTGAGTTTTTGGTTATTTGACTGGTTTTATGATAAGTTGTCTCGAATCAAATTCTTCTACCTTTTTGATAAATTTATACAGTTCTGGATAGCGAGTCAGAGGATAATATCCTGATGACAACTCCAATCTTTTTGTTACAACAACCTTATTATCAAGAGTGTCCACTTCCAATTTGAAATTACCAAATTCCGAATTTAGAATGACTGGCTCTGCCTTACTTTTAAGTTCATAACCTGTGGGTAGTTTATAAACTAGCGTATCAATTTCGGATATTGGATAAGGGAAATTCACTGGCAACGTGCGGTTTGCAGGGCTTGTGAGGGTAGGAATTACAACTGAACGGAAGGCAAAGTAAAATTCATCTCCCAATCGGTTTAGTAGGTTTGGGTAATTCAGATTTGCATTTAAATCTATTCGAGCAGAATCTCTGTTGAATTTCTTAAACTTCCAGTCAACCACTTCACATTCATCCAATACATAATTCCGAATTATCCTATCTTTGGAATTTTCATTATAATCATTATTAATCATTGTTGTCCGGTTAAAAATATTTTAAAAAAGAAAATAGGGGCATTTCCGAAGATACGCCCCTAAATGATTTAATTTTGCGGTTACCACACCAA
>CAIUKZ010000280.1 GCA_903899865.1 uncultured Bacteroidales bacterium
AGACCTAGCAGGGTTTTCTCAATGTCAGCATCGTAGTTTATTTCTTCAATACTGTAAAATTGCTCACTTAATGCAGATACGCGTTCGATGACTTCCATGTAACTATCCGACTCGTAATCAGTACGCGTAGCAAGTTCTTCATTCAACCGGTCTATTTCCTTTTGCATCTCGGTAATAGCTGAGAAAGCTTGGGCAGTTTCTTCAAAAACGGTTCTGTTGTCTTCAAGCAATAGGTGCTGAGGCAGATAGGCCACCACCAAATCTTTAGGATAGGAAACAGAACCTTTGGATGGTTCTCTTACGCCAGCAAGTACCTTGAGTAATGTAGATTTCCCAGCACCATTTTTACCCATAAGGGCAATGCGGTCTTTTTCGTTTATTACAAATGAAATGTCTTGAAACAAAGGCTGTCCGCCAAATTCGACGGAAAGAGCATCAACTGATAGCATGAAGTGTGAGTGTTTTTGGGATTAATAGTTTGAAAAATTGAGCTTGAATTCAGATGAAGATCTCAACCATTGGATATTAAGTTGTTAAATACCATGTTCTTTTTTTACTCATTTGTAAATACATATCCAATATAATCATTGAATTTGATGACATAGAATTTATTTTTTTCCAGATTACCAATATAATATGGATTTGAGGAAGGATTGGCATCATACATTATGCTTTTACCTGTAATGTCATATATTTCTAATGCCCCCTTTAAGCTTGGGAGAACTACTTGAAAAACTCCTTCTGAGGTTTTAGAAATAGATAATTTTTTTTGTGAAAAGTCCGATTTGACGTATTCAAATGAGATTTTCCCTCCAGTTTCTGTGATGTTAGAAACCCACATTTTGTCAGTTGTAGGGTTTCTAAATTTGGGTGTAAAGGTAATGACATTTTCACTGCCAGGATAAGAATCGCCTCCAAGTGTTCTGTTGTCAGCAAGTTCATCCGCTTCTATAAGTTCAACTCCCATTGAATTTTTGTCATTATTCACTGTATTTGAATTCCAATCAGACTGGTCATAGTTGATTTGTGTGATAAGCATTCCATGACCAGGGAGGTATTTGTCCCATCCTTTTTTCTGTCTGTTTTCAAGAGTGAAAAATTCAGTCAACTGTTTTTTGTTTTTATCTTCGGATTTGTAGAGAATATAGCATTTGTTGCTTGAAGTCAATGTGTCTAATGTGTATCTTTGAATGTCTTGTATTTCCATAGGTGTAGTCCATCCAAGGTAGAATCTATCCCAGCCGCTATAGGCTGGTGGTGTTCTGCCCTGATTTAAATAGGGACCAGCATCCATCACACTCCAATAGGACATGGTGTGGTGAGTACTGCCGTCTGTAGCATAATAATCAGGGAGTCCCAGCACATGACCAAACTCATGACAAAAAGTACCTATTCCGCACATTGTAGCACCTGCTGATGATCGGAGTTCGGATGTACAAGCATATCCATAGGCTTTTACGCCATTAAATAGTGAGTCGCCTTTCACAGCCCATCTGTGTGGCCAAATTGATTCTTCAGGAGCCCCTTCGGCTTCATTATAACCAGCATAATAGACGAATATGTTATCGATAGTACCATCTTTGTCGGTGTCATAGATGGAAAAGTCAACACCGTCTTTTGATGCCAAATGACAAGCTTCCAGTATCATTTGTTGAGGGTTTTGATCATTGTCATCCGCATCGTTTGTTCCATAAAATGCCATTTTATTAGACAAAGTGTATGGACCAACCACGTCAAATTGAGGCTTGAATACGCCCATCGAATTGTCAGAGAAATAATCAACAGCTGAGCCAGTGCCACCATTAGCAGCATAACTATGTAAATTGAGAAGATTGTTGAATGCTTGTTTAGGATTGGGAGTAACAAAAGTCAAATCTGAAAAATTTACTAATATTACAATAGATCTGGGTGTGCCTTCTACGGGATATGATTTTTGTATTGGGGTGGCAGATGAACTTACTTTTTGAGCAATTCTACTTTTTCTTATTGAGCTAATTGTTAGGTCTGTAGGTTC
>CAIUKZ010000281.1 GCA_903899865.1 uncultured Bacteroidales bacterium
ATATTATTCAAAGATACGTCACATAGGCTTTAAAGTATATTAGATTATTCAACCATCCCAAAAACTTCATTGCTAATAAGAAGAATTCACCAGTTTTATATAGAACATAATTGAGATTCAAAAATTAGCATTCATTACTATCTGGACTAAAGACGCTATCTAGTAACTGATTGACGTAGTTCCTTGGTAATTGATGCCCTATATGAGGAACAATGGTTACAGGAGCACCTAGTAACTCAGCAAAAGTGGAAACATTTTTAGGATTACTCTGCCAATCCTCAGATCCCACATGAAATGAACAATGCTTTGGAACAGGAAATTGATTTGCATTTGCTAATTCAAATAATCGTTTTGAGTAAGGCGGAATAAATCCCATACGTACCTCATCACTTGTAAACTCGCCAACGATTGGAGATAACAAGATAATATTGCCCATATATGGTTCTAATTTTGCTAGGGCATGAAGTAATAGATAAGCTCCAAACGAATTAGCAACTATGCGTGAATCTTTAGACCAAAAATCTCTAATTAAATCCTGAGCAATGGTATCAACTTGATCATTAAAATCAATTCGTCTAAAGTCGCCCACAGTTTCTCTACCAAAAACATCATAGCCACGACCACTTAATGCCTGACCTAAACCATTAGAAATACTTCCTCCATGGCCAGGTAGATAGTAAATTTTCATAATTCAAAGAGAAAATTAAGAAAACCAATAAAAAGTTTAGTTAAGTTGATAATTTTCATCTCTAATATTACTAGTTAGTATATAAAAATTAGGCTGTCCATATCGGACTGAAACGTAACCAGTTTTGATTTCACCATGAATCCGTCGGACATTCCACTTAGACTTAAATGACCAAATTTCATCCTTTGAGTCTAACTTAGAGAGAAATTCAAGCCAAACTTTATTTAAATATCCAAATGGAACTTGTGGTGAAATATTTAGAGGATCAATAACCATCTCCAATGACTCAATCTGCAATATATTAAAATTCTCAAGCAAATCACTTTTTCGAACTTTGAAACAATCTTTCTTAATAGGCTTTACTTTTTTCTTACATAGTAACTGTAAAATAAGCAAATAAATTGCGATAGGCCAAACACAAAACATTAAAATACCTGCTAATGATGGAATGACATAATCATTAAATAATCGGTAATAAAAACTCTGTCTTCTAGGATTAAGGGCATTTAATAAATCACTACAGTATCCTATCTTTAAAGCATGTAATTTGTGTACTCCATAAAATCCTAATAGTATTAATAAACCAATCACTGCATAAGCATATAAGTAAATCAATATAAAACTCCTATCACAGGGTCGCCTTTTGCATTATTTGATCGATTACTTGTATTGATTAAAATACCTTTTTCAAACTCATAGAAATAATCCCATTCATACTCACTGGCATAACCGATATGCTCATACTTAAGCAATTCTCCCCTTGGTGAGCGAACTACCCCACTGAACCAGTGTGCAAAAACTCGATCCACACCG
>CAIUKZ010000282.1 GCA_903899865.1 uncultured Bacteroidales bacterium
TACAGGAATCAGTGATATAGCTAAACGCGTTTCAATTTATACTAAAGCCTTAGCGGATGCCTTGGGCGATAAAAATTTAAATCATCATTATTTTGATACATTAAAAATTGCAGTTGCTGATGAAGCTGCTTCAATCAAGTCGTTGGAAACAGCAGGTTACAATGTGTATGCATACGGAACTGGTCATATTGGTATTTCGTTCGACGAAACTGCTCGTCCAGAAGATGTTGATGCGATTGCTTCAATATTAGGAGCGGGTGCTATTTCATATGCCGATACATTGACGAATATTCCTGATTTTGCAACACGTACTTCGGAATATTTGACTCATCCAGTTTTCAATTCGCATCACAGCGAAAGTCAAATGATGCGTTACCTCAAATCATTGGAAGATAAAGATTTGGCATTAAACCGTTCTATGATTTCATTGGGTAGCTGTACTATGAAGTTAAACGCAGCTTCTGAGATGATACCTGTGAGCGATCCGCATTGGGGTAGTTTGCACCCGTTTGCACCTAAACATCAATGGAAAGGGTACCAAGAAATGGTAGCTGAACTTGAAAAAGATTTATGTGCTGTGACAGGTTTTGATGCTTGTAGTTTGCAACCCAACTCAGGCGCGCAAGGCGAATATGCTGGCTTATTAGTCATCAAAGCCTACCACGAAAGTAGAGGCGATCATCATAGAAATGTCATAATTATACCGATTTCAGCGCATGGTACCAACCCTGCTAGTGCCGCAATGTGTGGTTTTAAAATCGTTATCGTAGCATGCGATGACCGTGGCAATATCGATGTCAATGACATGAAAGCAAAAGTAGAAGCCAATGCTGCAAACCTAGCTGGTTTGATGGTGACTTACCCTTCTACGCATGGTGTGTTTGAAGAAACAATTATTGAAATTTGTGACTTGATACACGCCAACGGCGGACAAGTGTATATGGATGGTGCCAATATGAATGCACAAGTTGGATTGACTAGTCCGGGCAATATTGGTGCCGATGTTTGTCACTTAAACTTGCACAAAACATTTGCAATACCACATGGTGGTGGTGGACCTGGCATGGGGCCAATCTGTGTTAAATCGCAATTAGCGCCATTCTTACCTACGCACGTCGTACATGCAGTTGGTGGCGACACACCTACACATGCTGTGAGTGCAGCACCTTATGGTAGTGCAAGTATTTTATTGATTTCCTATGCATACATCAAAATGTTGGGAGGATCTGGCATGCGAAAAGCAACTGAATATGCCATTTTGAATGCAAACTATATGAAATCCCGTCTAGAAGGTGAATACAAAATATTGTACACTGGTAAAAATGGAACATGTGCTCATGAGTTTATCGTAGATTTACGTCCATTCAAAGCAGCGCATGTAGAAGCTGAAGATGTGGCTAAACGATTGATGGACTTTGGTTTTCATGCACCTACATTGTCATTCCCTGTAGCAGGAACGTTGATGATAGAGCCTACAGAAAGTGAAGACAAAGCCGAATTGGATCGTTTTTGTGATGCCTTATTACATATTCGTAAAGAAATAGAAGCGGTAGTAACTGGTCAAGTAGACGAGAAAAATAATATCTTAAAACATGCACCACATACACAATGGGTTATCACGGCCGATGAGTGGACTATGCCATATACTCGTCAGCAAGCTGCATTTCCATTGCCTTGGGTTAAAGCCAATAAATTTTGGCCTACAGTGAGTCGTGTAAACAATACTGCTGGAGACCGAAATCTAGTTTGTACTTGTGAACCGATTGAGAGTTATATGGAAGCTTAGTGTAATAGATTAAATTATAGAAATGCCGCTGGGGAACTAGCGGCGTTTTTTTAGCTAAAAAGTCACGATTTTGTGCCAAAAATTCCCCTATTCTGACACTCTTGCACGGTTTTGAGTAAAAAAACGCTATGGCACAAGATTTGACCATTAGAAAGAAAACTAATTAAAATGGGAAAAATTATAGGAATTGACCTTGGTACAACCAACTCATGCGTGAGTGTAATGGAAGGTAACGAACCGGTAGTAATTGCAAATGATGAAGGGAAACGTACAACCCCTTCCGTGGTCGCTTTTTTGAAAAATGGCGAGCGCAAAATTGGTGATCCTGCAAAACGTCAGGCTATCACAAATCCAGTAAATACAATCATGAGTATCAAACGCTTTATGGGTCGTCGATTTGACGAAGTTGGTGGCGAAATAGCTCAAAGTACATATAAAATAGTAAAAGGCGACAATAATACACCGCGTGTGGATATTGATGGTCGTTTGTATACACCACAAGAAATTTCTGCTATGGTGTTGCAAAAAATGAAAAAAACTGCTGAAGATTTCTTAGGTCATGAAGTGACTGAAGCTGTCATCACAGTTCCAGCTTACTTTAACGATGCGCAACGTCAAGCTACGAAAGAAGCGGGCGAAATAGCAGGATTAACTGTAAAACGTATCATCAACGAGCCTACTGCAGCTGCATTGGCTTATGGTTTGGACAAAAAGAATCAAGATTCTAAAATCGTAGTTTTCGATTTAGGTGGTGGTACTTTTGATGTGTCGGTACTTGAATTGGGCGATGGCGTATTTGAAGTAAAATCTACGAATGGTGATACACACTTGGGTGGCGATGATTTTGATAAAATGGTGATGGACTGGTTAGCTGACGAATTTAAAGCTGAAGAAAATGTGGATTTGAGAAAAGATCCTATGAGCTGGCAGCGTTTGAAAGAAGCTTCTGAAAAAGCGAAGATTGAACTTTCGTCTGCTACAGAAACAGAAATCAATTTGCCTTATATCACAGCCATCGATAATGTACCGAAACACTTAGTTAAGAAATTAACACGTGCAAAATTTGAACAATTAGTAGATAGCTTAGTTGAAAGAACTTTGGAGCCATGCCGTAAAGCATTGAAAGATGCAGGTATTACAGCTGCTGAATTAGATGAAGTGATCTTAGTAGGTGGTAGCACACGTATACCTAAAATACAAGAAGTTGTTGAGAGATTTTTTGGCAAAAAACCAAACAGAAGTGTAAACCCTGATGAAGTTGTCGCAATTGGTGCATCTATTCAAGGTGGTGTTTTGACAGGAGAAGTAAAGGATGTATTGCTTTTAGATGTAACACCTTTGTCTTTGGGTATTGAAACCCTTGGTGGTGTGTTTACAAAATTGATCGAAAGCAACACGACTATCCCTTCAAAAAAATCAGAAGTGTTCTCTACTGCGGCAGAAAACCAACCAAGTGTTGAAATCAATGTATTGCAAGGAGAGCGTCCAATGGCCAAAGACAACAAAAATTTAGGTCGATTTATCTTAGATGGCATTCCGCCAGCACCACGTGGTGTTCCTCAGGTGGAAGTAACATTTGACATTGATGCCAATGGAATCTTGCAAGTAAGTGCAATGGATAAAGGAACAGGTAAAAAACAAAATATCCGTATCGAAGCAGGCAGTGGATTAAGCAA
>CAIUKZ010000283.1 GCA_903899865.1 uncultured Bacteroidales bacterium
ACCATAACCATTTGGGATGCATGGTATGAGCAAGGTCGCGCACGATATAAGAAAGTGTGGAGTCGCGGATATCCACACAGTATTGGATTATTTTATTCTGCAATGACACACCGAGTGGGACTCAAACCCATGGATGAAGAATACATACTCATGGGTATGGCTGCATATGGCCAACCTAACTATCTTGATGAAATGCGTAGTGCATTTTTAAATTCTAGCGAACAATTAAAATTTAAACAAAATTTGCATGTTGGGGTTGATAAAAATTTCTTACCTAATGCAGATCACATGAATATTGCTGCCAGCGCACAAGTCATAGTAGAACAACTAATACGTGAAGTTATGCATCAAGCTAGACAACACGGCCGCAGTCGTAATCTAGTGTACGGCGGTGGTGTGGCGTTGAATTGTTTGGCAAATAGATTGCTAGGAGATTTTTATGAAAATATTTGGATTATGCCTAATCCCGGTGACGCTGGCAATAGTCTTGGTGCAGCCAGTTTGGGCCAAGGCGCAAAAGTTAATTGGACTAATTGTTTCCTGGGCTATAATATTCCTGGCAATTATCCTGTCAATTCCATTCTTGATGTATTACTCACTGACAAAATTGTTGGTGTGGCTAGTGGTAGGGCGGAATTTGGGCCCAGGGCGTTAGGCAATCGCAGTTTACTAGCAGACCCTAGAGGACTATCAATCAAAAGTCGAGTAAATGAAATCAAACGTAGACAAAAATTTCGACCTTTTGCTCCGGTCATTCTCGAGGAGTATGCTCATGAATATTTTGATATGCCTAAGCACTGGGATAATAGTAGGTATATGCAAGTCATCAGTACCTGCAGGAATCCTGAGTTATTTCCTGCTATTGTACACCATGATGGGACTAGCCGTGTTCAAACTGTTCCAAAAGATGGATCAGGAATTAGAGAACTATTAGAGAAATGGCATGTGATGACTGGGTGCCCTATGCTGTTAAACACTAGTTTAAACATACGCGGAGAACCAATGGTGAATGATCGCAAGGATGCTGATCGATTCCAACGGTGCTATGGAGTCAAGGTATGCTCGTAATTGCTACAGATGCATATCCTGAATTATCAGATCTATCTGGTCCAGATGTGTTATTATGCAATAAGTATCATGGAAGAATCAGTAATTACGCTAATCAATCAGTGGTGATTTACAGTTGCTTTGGTGAAGTATGCAACTTACCAGAATTAGAAAAAGTTCTAAGCAAGTTGAACAAAAGTTTTACCATTATACTCACTCATAGAAATTATCCACAGTGGCTGGAACAAAAATTCAATTGTAAAATCATCAAGGTAAAATATTCTTATGCTTACTATTCTCATCGGATGGAAAAACAATCACAGCCACAGGATCAATCTAATGTACTGATAAAAAAATTCCTATCATTGAATCATAGAGCGCAATGGAATAGACAAGCACTGATGCAATTTTTAATAAAATTTGATCTCATGAAAGATTTTTATTTTAGTTATTGGTGTGAAGATCGATGGAACATAGGGCAGAAAAAACTGTATTGTCAGACCAATGATATTATAGGAAACACTTGGTTCAATGAAAATTTAGATTTAGAAA
>CAIUKZ010000284.1 GCA_903899865.1 uncultured Bacteroidales bacterium
ACGACAAAGGCAAAATCAAATTGTACAGCCTCGATAATTATAAAGCAATAGCTGAGCTTTGTAATACCCTCAATAATAATCTTTTTAATTTCCTTAAAACGACTGTTACACCTACTAATGGTGAATGGTAACATGTTCAAAGCATTGATGTAAAAAAGTACAGAGCGGGCTTTCATTTGAGGATGAAAGCCCGCTCTGTGTATAGAATTTGATTTGTTTCTGATATTGTTTGGCTAAAGCCAATGTTTGTTTGCTCTTTTTGCCTCCAGCTAAAGCAGGAGGCAATTGAAGCATTCCTTATTCCTTGGGTTTCATTACCACTTCTAACACATTACCAGCTGCCACTATTTCTTTCAGTGTAGTTTGTATCATGTCAGGAGTGAGTTCTTCCACCGATTTTTTGTAATCTGTCACATTGTTTAACCCATCCATGTAGTAGCTATTGAGGATGCTTTTCCACCAACTGTTTTCGGCTAAGTCCTGAGTGTATTGTTTCAGGAGATTTTCTTTTACTTTTTGGAAGTCGTCGGCACGTGGTCCATGAGCCACTATTTCGGCTACTTCGGCATGTAGTATGCTCATTAGCTTGGCTTGTTTCTCAGGGTCGCAGTCGAAGCTCATGATGAGTTGGACTTGCTGCACCGGTTTGTCAGACACCGAGCACTTTACACCCACGCCATACGAACCACCTTCTTTTTCACGTATGCTTTCTATGTAGCGAATGTTGAGTATGTTCGCTGTAGCTTTAGCTATTACATTATTTTTTACATTGTAAGCCAATGGTGCTGTGTAACTTACATGATTTGATGCTTTTTTTACCTGCATCTCTTTGGCGAATTTGTTACTTACTTTTCCCTTTGGAGTACGGATGTTATTGTCCGTGAAGGTATCAGTAGTGGAACTGGTTTTAAACCCGCCGATGTAGGTGCAGATTAGTTTTTTAATGGCTTCATCATTAGGGTCAATATTGCCAACGAAAATAAAGGTAAAGTCGGCAGGATTGGCAAACCGTTGTTTGTAAATCTCCAAGGCTTTGTCTTGATTGATTTTTTCAAGGGTTTTGAGGTTGAGAAGCAAGGTGCGTTCATGGTGGTTGGTGTTGGCCATCTCCACCGAGTCATTAAAATGCTTTCTTGGATCGGTTGCCGCATTAGCGAGGTAGGTTTTGTACTGGTTCATCGCAGCGCTGTAGGCATTGTTGTCTTTTCTGACTGCAGTGAATCTCAAGTACAGCAGTTGCAGCATGGTTTCCAAATCGGATTTGGAGGCATTTCCCCACGCCCATTCGGAGTATTCAGATATTCCACTGCCTACAGATGCAATTTTTCCTGATAGCAACTTTTTGAGTTCCACGTTAGAATATTCGCCAAGTCCGTTAATGTCAACCACTAAGCTGGCTGCATTTGCTGATGGCAAATCACTGATGTTTTTGATTTTTGACAGTCCCCCTTCGCTGAAAGCAGAAAGTATGATTTCATCTTTTTTGAAATCGGTGGTTTTGAATATCACCTTTACCCCGTTGCTTAGTAGCCACTCGGTAGTGCCAAGACTTTCGTTTTTAGAGATTTTGTCTATTTTGCCTGCTGAAGGTATTTTGCTGAGCAAAGGTTTGTTGATGCTCTCTTCCGCTTTTGGTTTTAATTCGGCTTTTTTTGCTGATGCTATGGCTTGAGTAATTTGTTCGGCAGTTGGGATTTTTACGTCTTCTTTGTCAGGCGCCATTACCGATACAATTAAGTTCTTGTCTGTCACGTAGGATTTGGCAAGTTGGTTCACCATTTCCAGATTTATCTGAGGTAAAATCATTTTAATGGTTTGATATTCCCATTCTATACCTGGCATGGTCTCTTGGTTTAAGAAATTCTCCATGTATTCTCGAATGTAGATCCCATTTTTCTGATTGTCACGTTCGTTGTACGCATTTTCAATTTGCTTTGTCAACGAGCCCTTGGCGCGTTCTAGCTCGGCATTCGTAAAACCAAAACGTTTGATTTTTTCGGCTTCCAATAAGAGCGCATCCAGTCCTTTTAGTTCTTGACCCACCTTAGGGATGGCCATCATTTGGAATGCATCTTTCGATTTTATCAATTCGCCATATTCACCACCACCACGCACAAATGGAGCATCTGCCTGTTGGCTAATTTCTTCAAATCGTTCGTCCAAAATGGAAGAAATCAGAGAGTTGATGACATGTGTGGCGTAGCCATTCATTGATAGACGTACTTCGGCTGGCATTTTATCATGTTTGTACTCCAGTTCTATTCGAGTTGTTCTAGCTTCTTTGTCTTTGACTATGGCTACGATGGGTTGCTCATTGTCCTCAATGGTGTAAACGATTCGCTCGGATGGATTTTCTTTTTTCGGAATGTCGGAAAATGCACTTTTAATATTAGCTTCCATTTTTTCAGCATCAAAGTCGCCTACTATCACCACCGCTTGTTGGTCGGGGCGATACCACTGTGCGTAATAGTCGCGGAGAGTTTGATAAGCAAAGTTGTTGATAATAGCTGTGTCGCCTATTACATCACGTTTGGCGTATTGCGAGTTGGGGTATTTTAGTTTGTTGGACTCTTTCCACATCCTGCTTTCGCCACTGTTGCGGGTGCGCCATTCTTCGCGTATCACGCCACGCTCGGAGTCAATTTCTGACCCTTCGAGTAGCAAACAGTTAGACCAATCGTGCAACACCAGCAATGCACTGTCAATTATTCCCGACCGATATGTAGGAACGTCTTTGAGCAAATACACTGTTTCATCCAGCCCAGTGTAAGCGTTGATATTAGTGCCAAATTTCACACCTATTTTCTCGAAATAATTCAAGATTCCCTTGCCAGGATAGTGCTTAGTGCCGTTGAAAGCCATGTGTTCCAGAAAGTGCCCCAATCCGTTCTGATTGTCATTTTCGAGGATAGCGCCCACGTTCTGAACGATATAAAAATCGGCACGTTCCTTTGGTAGTTTGTTGGCACGGATGTAATAGGTCAATCCATTGGGTAGTTTTCCATACTTGACCTTCGGATCCATCGGAAGGGGTGGGAGTGTAGGAGTTTGAGCTGTGACAGAAAATGATAGAAATAGTACGTAAATGATGGTAGAATACTTAAAAAGTTTTTTCATGGTTTGATGATTAAGCCTCCCCAAGCCCCTCTCCCGTTCATGACGGGATAAACTGCAGAGGGGATGTGAAGTTAGTACTGTTTAATATGTTCGAAAATAGCTATGGATAACTAAACCTATTAGTTTATTACACAAAGGACGCACATTTCGTTTTATTTGCCAAATTTATTAATGCTATAGAAGAATCTTTTGTTCAAATTTACATTTCTGGTTGCCATACGAACCATTAATACTGGTAAGGGTTTAATCGCTTACAGACTGAATGGTAAGACTCAAGATGAATTTTATTTCTTGGGTGTCATTACCACTTCTATCACATTATCTTGAGCAACAATATTTTCCAGCGTTTTGACTAAAAGTTCGGGAGTAAGTGACTCCACTGCTGCTTTGTAGTCTGTGGCTAAGTTAATACCATCTCTATTATAGCTGACAATTGAATTTTGCCACCATTTGTTGTTTTCCAAGTCTTGAGAATGTTGTTTAAGAAGGTTCTCTTTCACTTTTTGAAAATCATCCTGTCTGGGTCCATTTTTAAGTATTTCGGCTATTTCACTGTGTATAATAGACATTAGTTTTTCTTGCTTCTTAGGATTTGTGGCGAAAAACATCATTAGTTTTGCCTTTTCTATAGGATATTTATCCACAGAACCATTTGCAGAAACAAAATAGGCTCCACCTTCTTTTTCTCGAATACTTTCGGTATAACGAATAGTTAGAATATCTCCAATAGCCTTTAATGCCAAACTGTTTTGAAGTGTTCTGCTTAAGTCTGCACTATAGATGATTGCATTAACGGCTATGGGCACTAACATTTCCTTGCTAAAGTATTTCTTCACTTTCCCTTTAGGAATCCTTACATTATGATCAATGTATTTTGTGTTTGCACTGCCACTTGGCAAACCGCCTATGTAAGTGCATACCATCTTTTGAAATGATTCATCTTTAGGGTCAATGCTTCCTACTATTACATAGGTAAAACTACTTTTGGATAGAAATAAATTTTTATATATTTCCATGGCCTTGTTTTCATCAATAGTATTAACCATGTCATTGTTTTCAACGATATGACGTGGATGCCCAGATTCAAGAACAATTAAAAGTGTATCCATAAATGCTCCGTAGGGTGCAGGGATTCTGGAAGATATTTGACTGCGAATTTTATTTTGGGTTGACTTGAAGGCATTTTTGTTAGTGCGTGGAGCGGTGAACTTCAAATAGACCAGTTTTAACATAGTCTCGATGTCTTTGTTGGATGAATAGCCCCAAATAGAATGACTATCATCATCAATGTAAGAGCCCACTCCTGCCATTTTACCTGCTAAAATCTTTTTAAGTTCATTGGATGAAAAGTCGCCAATGCCATTATTATCCATAACTGAACTTAGGTACTTGGCAGTAGGAAGGTCGGATATGTTATTCACCAAAGAAAGTCCACCTTCAGAAAAAGCAACCAACTTAATTTCATCCTTCTTGAAGTTAGTAGGTTTAATGATAACCTTGATACCGTTACTCAAAACCCATTCTGTAGTTCCAAGCTGTTGGTTCTCAGTTGTCTTGGTAATGCTTCCTGCTTTTGGGGTTTTACTAATCAAATTGGTGGGCTGAGATTGGTTGCCTTTGTTTTGAATTTTTGCAATTTTCACCTCAGCCATTAATGATATAATTTTGGTTGAGTCTTGTGGCTTTATCGATGTTTTTTCAGATGTCTCTATTGCAATTATTTGATTATCAGCTGAGATGTATTGTTTAGCAATTTTATTTATGGCTCCAAGTTTCAATTTTGGAAGTAGTGTTTGTCCATAGGTGTTTTCCCATTCAATTCCAGCACTTGGTCTGTTTTTCAGGAAATGATTGATGTATTCTTTGGAATAATTTGAATTATTTTCATTTTCACGCTCTTTGTACTTGTTTTCAATTTTCGACAGCAATTTAGCTTTGGCACGTGCCAACTCTGATTCTGTAAACCCGAATCGTTTAATCTTTTCGACTTCAACAAGCAATGCTTTTAGCCCCTCTTCTTCATGGCCTTCTTTGGGAACTACGGTAAATGAAAATGCATCTTTGGATTTTACCAGTTCCCCATAGCTAGCTCTGCCGCTTACGATAGTCGCATCTGGTTGTTGAGTTATTTCATCAAATCTCTCTTCTATCATACTTGAAATCAAATCGTTGATAGTAGAAATCTCAAAACCCTTTACAGAGAGTTTTTCATCTATTGGCAATTTATTATGCTTATACAGTATGTCTATTTTTGTTGACATAGCTTCCTTGTCTTGAACTATCGAAATTATTGGTTTGGAGTTGTCAGCTATGGTGTAGATGGTTCGCTCTGCTGGATTTTCTCTCCTTGGTATATCGCTAAACGTGGACTTTAATTTAGCTTCCATTTGCTCCGGATTCACATCACCCACTATTACAATTGCCTGTTGGTCTGGTCGATACCATTTTGCATAATAATCACGCAGTGCCTGATATGAAAAGTGGTTAATAATGGCCGTATCGCCTATTATATCACGCTTAGCGTATTGTGAGTTGGGGAATTTGAGTCTATTAGATTCTCTCCACATCCTAAAATCACTGACGAATCGTATACGCCATTCCTCAAGTATCACTCCGCGCTCATCATCAATTTCTTTTTCTTCCAATGAAATACAACCCGACCAGTCGTGTAACGCCAACAATGTACTGTCCAAAAGGGAACTACGATAGGTTGGCACATCCATAATCATGTACACCGTTTCGTCAAGATTGGTATAGGCATTAATATTATAACCAAACCGTACCCCATTTTTTTCAAAAAAATTTAAAAGTCCTTTCTTTGGGAAATGTTTTGTTCCGTTGAATGCCATGTGTTCCAGAAAGTGCGCCAATCCGTTCTGATTGTCATTTTCGAGGATAGCGCCTACGTTCTGAACGATGTAAAAATCGGCACGTTCCTTTGGTAACTTGTTGGCTCGGATGTAATAGGTCAAACCATTGGGCTGTTTGCCATATTTGACCTTCGGATCCATCGGAAGGGGTGGGAGTGTAGGAGTTTGAGCGGTGACGGAAAATGATAGAAATAGTAAGTAAATGATGGTAGAATACTTAAAAAGTTTTTTCATAATTTGATGAGTTCCAATTTGGTTGCTAAAACATATTTGTTAAAGGCACAAAGGACGTACATTACATTTTATTTACCAAATTTATTAATTCTATAGAAGATTCTTTTATTCAAATTAACATTTGGAAGCACTCGATTTATTCCTCTTTCAAAATATCATTCGCTTTGCATTATTGAACTTTGCAAACATTGAAAAATTTTTTCCTTCAGTTTTTTTAATAATATCCCAACAGTTTCTTAGTCTTCGTAAGATTTGAAAATTTTCAATTTGTTAAATTGAACAGACGATTATTAAACCAATTAACAGCAAGCTTAAGCCCGTTACAAAACCATTTCCGATTGACTTGTGTTTTTTTGTGTAGATTTTATGTTTAAATGCTCTTGAATAATCCTGATTCTCTCTGTCTTTAAATTCTTTTGGAATTAATGTATTTGATTCTGAAGGGGTGTGAGCCATAATCACTCCTGCGGTTAGTCCTGGCAAATAAAATGCTAAAGAGCCTACACTAGTAATTATAAATGGTGCAACTGGGTGATAATATTTATCAGCATCATTGATTCCCTTTATTGTCATTGATGTATCAGACTTTTGCAAATCTTTACTTTTATAGTGAGAATTGTATTCACCTATAATGATATCCAAGTCATAAGGGAAGCTACAAAATTTCTTGTTTTTGACCATCGATGACAATTGAGGATAATCAACAATTGAGTTGGATAACCAGTCTAAAGTTGACATATTGTGACGGTGTACCAACTTGTTATCTTTGATTAGAACCCAAATTGGAAAAGGCTCTGTATTTGAATAGAAAGTGCCAGCTTGAAAAAATTCTCCATACCCATATTTGACTAGAACAAAAGCTTTTAAATCATCAGAAACATTGCAGCTTTGATATTTCCAAATTGAATCCAATGAATTTGCTTTATGATGGATCTCTGGATCTGAACTAAATAATGGTGGCTTAAATTTAAATCCAATTGATTCAATATCTTTTTCGACAATATTCCTGTAAAATGGATCTACTGACCAGCATGTAAATGATGATTTTACAAACCAAAAACCTTTAATATCAGAAGGATTTAAAGTGCTTCGCCCTCCTGTGGAGTCCACAATAGTCAATTCATACTGTGAATGCACTAAATCTGTGATGTAAAATTGTGCATTAACAGTGTCATTTGAGTTGGTAATATAATGACCATGAACTATTTGAGAAAATGAATTGAGTCCTAATAGTGTATAAAAAATCAAGAATATGTGTTTTCTTTTCATGAAGATTATATTTTAAATTTTCATTCTCAATTATTCATTATCAAGACCCCACCCGATATGACATCCTCTTTTCCACTCGCTGCATCCGTAGGCGGTGTTGCTTTTGAGCAGGGTGCCTTTGCCGCAGAGGGGGCAGGGAGTTCCTTCCAGTTGCTTGGATTTTGCTTGTATCTCGGCTGTGATTATTTATTTGTATTTCAATACTATAAATACAGTTGTTGTCTCTTAATTATGCTAGCTTTCCAACAAATTTCTTATATCGAACTCAGGTTAAATTTTAGATTTATTTAGCAAAATGAAAATAAAATCCAAATGTAAAATCAATTCCAGATCCATTAAGATTAGAAAATGTAGCATCGTTGGGTTTTACATTGCTACCCATCTCAGTATATTGATAGTTTACATTATAATATTTCAAGCCAAATGTATATGATGTTTTTTCAGACAATAATACATCAAATACAACAGAAGCATGATAACCTAAGGCTGGCAAGTAATTTAATTTTACATCCGCATTATTAATCCATGCACCAGTTACAGACATAGAACCTAGAGAATAAAGTCCCAAACCACCTCCTAATCTGAATTTCATATAATCACCTTTCACTGGGATGATTAATGCAGGCGTAACTAACAATGCTAACCTATCAAATGCAGCTTCGCCATTTTTAATAGTAGTGGATAATGTACTTCCCTGATAGAACAAATTCCATGAAAGATCGAAATTTTTACTATACTCATGTCCATATTCAAGCCCAATAAAAGCTCCTCCACCAGCACTTAAAGTTAAATCAGTGTTTTTATCTGTTTTTCCCAGCACATTGTTTTGAATACCACCTCCACCTCCAAAAACAAGACCTATTCTTGAATTTAATTTTTTTTCAATAATTGGTTGAAATTTTTGAGGTTTTAAATAGCCACCCTCCACAATAGATTTTCCATTTGGGGCTGGAAAAAGTTCTAATACAGGAATACCACTCCAAAATCCAGTAACATAATATGAGGCAATATAATAGGTGTTTCCAGCTTCCACGTTTAGTTTCAAAACTGCTGTATCACCTAATGCACTTGAAAACTTATGAGTCCCAGGTTTTAATTCTACTTGATAATATGAATTATAACCTAATCTTACAATTGGCTGATTATCAATGAATATTTTCATTGTAATAGCTGTGCCAGGAGAAAATGGTGGTCTGAAGATATAAATTTTGGCCAACGAATCTCTATTTTTATTTTCTACAACAGTTGTTTGAGAATTAATCAAAGATTCTTTAGTGTTTTGTATAAGAGACTTTGAAATATAGGTTTGCTTCAGTTCTCCATTAGTATTTTCTTCAATAAATACTGCTGTGTCCGATTTACTCACAATCTTACAAGGTATTATTCTTCCATCTTTTAACGAAAGTGTATCCTGAGATTTTAGTACTAAAACCGTTTGTAAAAACATCAATAAAACAATTGCTTTTCTCATTTTTCTCTTTTGATTAATATTATTTTGATATAAATTTATGAAGTTCTAGATATTTGATTTCAAGTTAAATGTATTCAACAACAAGATTTATATTAACACTCTACACTTAGCTAATTAATCATAAAACGATGAAACAACTCACATGTCAAGGATAAAGTGATGAAATATTTACTAGCACAAAATTAGTTAATAATATTAACAATACCCAACACTCAATACTTTATATTTTAAAATATTTGTATCATATTTAATTAAAAATCAAACTATTGAAGTCGTAAATTTTCATTTATCGCATCAAAAACTATTTGAGTGTTTTCGATAAAACACAACTATTATACTCATTCTAAATCATCGCTATTTCACTTAACTCCCTTCAAAACCCCACCCGATACGAACATCCGCTTTTCCACTCGCTGCATCCGTAGGCGGTGTTGCCTTTGAGCAGGGTGCCTTTGCCGCAGAGGGGGCAGGGAGTTCCTTCCAGTTGCTTGGATTTTGCTTGTATCTCGGCTATGGTTCGGTTGTCGGATTTTACGTTGAATACCACTTGTGTCACCATGGCTTTGAGTTCGTCCAAGAAATCTTTGGCTTGGTATTCGCCTTTTTCCACTTGACGCAGTTTTTTCTCCCACAGTCCGGTGAGTTCTGCCGACTTGAGCAAGTCTTCTTGTATGGTCAGAATCAAATCTACTCCCGTGTTGGTGGCAATGAGGTTTTTGCGTTCCTTGCGGATATAGTCGCGCTTAAAGAGCGTTTCGATGATGGAGGCACGGGTAGATGGTCGGCCTATGCCATTCTCTTTCAGGGCATCGCGCAGTTCGTCATTATCCACCAACTTACCTGCCGTCTCCATGGCACGTAGCAGCGTGGCTTCGGTATAAGGTTTTGGTGGCGATGTCCATTTCTCGGCAAGAGTAGGTTCGTGCGGTCCGCTTTCGCCTTTCACAAAGATGGGTAAGGTACGTTCTTCGGTTTCGTCCAGGTCTTTGTCCTGAGGTTTGTTGAACACCACACGCCAGCCCATGTCCAGGATTTGCTTTCCGTTTACTTTAAATTCTACCTTGTCCACTTCCCCCAGCACGGTGGTGGTGGCTATTTTACATTCGGGGTAAAAGTTGGCTATGAAGCGCCGAGCCACCAAATCAAACACCGCTTTTTCGGTATCAGTCAGTGCAGTAGGATGTACGCCTGTGGGTATAATGGCATGGTGATCGGTTACCTTGGAGTTGTCAAATACCTTTTTCGACTTTTCTATTTTCTTCTCCAACAACGGTTTAGTGAGCAATTCGTAGTCTTTGATTCCTTTCAGAATATCTGGTATTTTCGGATAGATATCGTCGCTCAGGTAGGTAGTGTCCACACGTGGATAGGTGGTAATTTTCTTCTCGTACAGGCTTTGGATAATCTTGAGCGTCTCGTCGGCCGAGTACCCAAATTTCTTGTTGCACTCCACTTGCAAGGAGGTGAGATCAAACAGGCGTGGGGCAGATTCGGTGCCTTTCTTGGTGCTGATATCAGTCACAAAAAATTCATTGGCTTTCACCGTTTGGAGAAACAGCTCGCCTTCCTGCACTGAACTAAATCTGCCCTGTGATGCCGAAAACACGGTATCGCGGTACGTAGTTTTCAATTCCCAGTAGGCTTGTGGAACGAAATTTTCTATCTCCAATTGTCGATTCACAATCAGCGCCAGCGTAGGTGTCTGCACCCTTCCGATAGAGAGTACTTGCCCTCGTTTGCCGTACTTGAGTGAATAGAGACGTGTGGCATTCATGCCTAGCAACCAGTCGCCGATGGCACGTGATAGTCCAGCTTCATACAGTCGTTGGAATTCCGATTGGTCTTTGAGTTTGGCAAAGCCCTCGCGGATGGCTTCTTCTGTCAGTGACGAAATCCAAAATCGCTTTACGGGGCATTTGCATCGTGCTTTCTGCATCACCCATCGCTGGATGAGTTCTCCTTCTTGACCCGCATCACCACAGTTGACCACCTCATCGGCCGTAGCCATTAGCTTTTCGATGACGTAAAACTGCTTTTGAATGCCGCTATCGTTGGTTACTTTGATGGCGAATTGCGTAGGTATCATGGGTAAATGACTGAGTGCCCATGGTTTCCAGTCGGGAGTATATTCGTGCGGTTCGAAAAGTGCACAGAGGTGCCCAAATGTCCAAGTAACCTGATAGCCATTACCCTCCATGTATCCATCTTTCTTGGTGTTGGCACCAAGAACTTGAGCTATATCACGCGCCACACTGGGCTTTTCGGCAATGCAAACAACCATTTCTTTAATTGATAATGAATAATTGACAATTGATAATTATCCGATGAGGGTACTACTGGGCAGTAGATACAAAGATACGAAAAATGGTTGAAAGGCGTGAGGGGTAATTCTCTACAATCACTTCTCACAAAAGTCAGATAGTTGGAGTTGAAATCAGGGCTGGGTAATTGGGAAAAGTCAATCAGTTGGGGATTGTAGGTGTACTGATTTTTTACTTGAACTTTATTTTTTTGGGATGTTGTCTAGTGTCGAAAATCCGCAATAATTCAATATGAGATTTCTTTTTCCTATAAAATTTGCTTAGGCATGACCTGTTTTATTTCTTAATGCAGACATGACATCCTGATGTACAATTCCTTTGCCATGGTTTAGCTCTTTGATTGCTGCTTCAATCCCTTTTTGTTCAGCTTTCGAAACCCCTATCCTTTGGTGGTCTCTTTCTTACTGTTCACATAATTAAGCAATACTCCATAAAATTCTTTAAGCTTTGTGGCATCCAAGGTATCAACCTGACGGAAAATCTGTAGCTTTATTTCATCAGTACTCATAGTTTCCTATTTTTAGTTTGTGCAAAGATAAAAAATGTTTACACGTATCTATTCCTTACTAATAAAATAATTTTCGAATTTAGGTGCCTTGTAGTAGAGTTAGATACCAATAGCTAAAACACAATAACTAGGAACCCAATCAACCATCTCTTATAATTAATAAACAAGAACTTGATGAGGGTACTACTGGGCAGTAGATACAAAGATACGAAAAATGGTTGAAAGGAGGGAGGGGGAATTAGCGAGTAGGAAATTTGAACCTGTGGGTGAAATTTCCTAGTTTTTTCGATACAGCAGTTTAATTATTTTCTTTAGTTGTTGTCTTGTCTGAAAATTAAACTGTTGAACGATGATTTGTATCATTCGAAATTTGAAAATAGACCATTGATAGTTGAACGAAAATGAAAATTCATTAAAATTTTCAATCGACTGAATGTATTGATTTGATAAATATTCGATGTTCTTTTTGTAATCTATCATTCCCTCAGGGACATTGCTCTTTTTAGTGATAATTGCAAAAACTTCCTTTCCTGCTTCCACAGTTTTAATGTGAGCAAAAGATTGTAATAGCGAAGAGATGTTGGTGGAGGAATCCTTATTCCAAATTATTAACTCATCATTTTCTATGCAAATATTGAATTGGTGAAAACCTTTGTAATGTTCTGTTTCAGCTTCGTTTTTAAAATGTTTTAAATACAAAACACCATTAATTTCTAAACCTTCCATGCACTCAATAATTCCCTTGATTGGATTTTCACTGTGATCCAAGGCATTTTGAACAATGATTAAGGATGCTTTTTGAGGGATGAATGAAGAAATATATTCAATAAAGCCAAAGGTTACATTTGGAACATCTAGTGACTATGCATTGGACAACATCAATGTTGAACTTAAAACAAAAGATTAAAAGCATATTGATATTGTTTTTGATAAACAAGCAATTATTAGATACAACGATGTGTTCAGATTTATGCTGAAACTTAAAAGAGCGTTGTTTGTTTGCTAATAACGAGAATTCTTCAAAAGACATCGAACCAAATTTTATTAGTCGAAGATACATAGCGCTTCAAACATCCAAGAAGGACTGCTTATTAAAAATCGCTAGTTAATTGATAAATTACTTCATCAGCTAGCAATTATGCAGTAATCTCTATTGCATTGCTGTAAAAATTTAGAATACTATTTTTGTACCAAACTTGATAGTTGTGTCCAGTCTTTGTTGGGACGTCTCGAGAATGTTGATAACATGGACACAATAATTGATTTACATAAGGAATATATGCAAAAGGTAACTTAGGTGTGTTTAATGGACATATAAGGCAAATTTTTGTAAAAAGAAGTAATTTCACTTTTATCATGCGCAATAGAATACAGAAAAATTATAAACACATATATTTTGACGGACAATTTAGATGATTCTGACGCTGAAATGACAAATTAAGATACAATCGGAGTATTCTGTGTGACAAGTCCGGATTTAATGCAGAATATGAGGAAGTGTTTTGAGGAATGTGATTTACTTCACACAAGGTATTAGAACTGTATCCAAACAATTATTAAAGCATTAAAAGTAACGCAGACAAGGGCAGGTGACATAAATAATCTTTCCCTTGCTTCCAATTTATTGAATTTCAATTAATTTTATAACTGAGAACTTGGGGTTTTGGGGTTTTGGGG
>CAIUKZ010000285.1 GCA_903899865.1 uncultured Bacteroidales bacterium
TAGGTATCTAGGTAATATACCCCTTCTCTGTTCTTTGTGGTTAGATTAACATTCAGACTGTTGTTCGACCATTTTTCGTAACCAGCATTGTCACACGCTCCGTCGCCGTCTGTAAACAATAAGACGCCGTTCCAGGTTGCTTTAGTATTCAGATTTAAGCTGGTGTATGCTGGAGCAGCAGTACCCTGCCTGTAGTTTCTGTAATAAAAAGTAGCAGTACAATTATTTCCAGTAGCTTGCTTATAGGTTTTTGCTTGTGCACCTAGTAACTTGATGTTATTAGAATTAATGTTTTGGGCGCCAATGAAAGAGTTGAGCAGAAAATTGGTCCAATCACCCCCACCACCATTAATAGCATGCTGTTGATCAGTGAATGTTGTTTTTGCATTAGCACTACCGTTGTAGAAAGTTGGCGTTCCTGCAAACTCAATATTTGCGGCAGTTGAATAGGCACCATAATTCGTTTGAGCTGAAATCGATGCTGGGAGCATCAACAGCACAAGGAATATAAACTGAAATATTGTTGAATTTAGTTTCATCCTGAGATAATTATTTTTCACAAATAAACTTGTCAAAAGCTGGAAGTCAATACAAAATAATTTATCAAACAGCTATTTATAAGCACCATACACACCCTACAAAGCAAAGCCACATTTCACAAATATTCAAAATGGCTGTCTTGAGTTGATCATTTAGTTTGAATATCAGAGAAATATAGGCTGATTGTAAACTTTAATATTTGAACGATATCTTTACAAATTTACATTTTTTTTTGATTTCGAAGCTATATTTTAGAAAAAACCACAATTACCAATCACAAATATAACCACATTGTAAAAAAAAACCACAATGAATCCATTACAGATTTATGTTATAGAGCAGAAAAATAGGGCTACGACTAGATTGAATGCAAAAAAACGACCTGTAATTACTTACAGGTCGTTTTTTTATTAAATTTCAATTTTCTATTCATTCCAAATCCGCCAAGCCTCCTCAGCCTGACCAATGAGCATTTGCTCACCATTCATTCCAGTGCATCCTGCCATTTTCCCTTTTTTCAAAAACAAGGTCTCGGCTGGATTATATACCGCATCAAACAACACATGCTGATTGGAGAGGTATTGGTAGGGAATAGCAGGACACTCATCTACATGAGGAAAAGTGCCAACTGGAGAAGCATTTACAATGACCAAAAACTCGCCCATGATGGACGCATTCAAGTCTGAATAGGTAAAAGCCCCCTCTTTGGGGGTTCTCGACACATACCGTGTCTCAAGACCCATTTTTTTGAGGGAATAATCTATTGCTTTTGATGCTCCGCCAGTGCCTAATATCAATGCTTTGGTGTGGACGGGTGTCAACAAAGGCTTGAGTGAATTTTCAAAACCTACTGCATCCGAATTGTATCCCTTGAGTGATAGTTTTCCATCTTTCCGAATAAATTTGATAACATTGACCGCACCAATCTTAGCTGCTGTTGCATCTATTTCATCCAAATAGGGCATCACCTGCTCTTTATAGGGGATAGTAACATTTACACCCCACAAGGTCTCATCCGCTTTTAGTTCCAAAAACTGATCTATCGACGGCAACTCATACAATTCGTACTTTGCATCAATAGATTGATTTTCAAATTTATGTGTAAAATATTTTTTTGAAAACGAATGACCTAAAGGAAATCCTATCAACCCAAACTGCCTCATTTTTGCATCTTCTTTTTTACCAATTTAAACAATAAGTACAACACCCCAAGACCAAGCAAGCCAATGATTAATAAGCTGAACTCATGACTGTATTTCATTATCATATCCGACTGCCCTTGAGCCAAATAACCCATCAACGCCAGCACCACATTCCAGATAAATGCACCAGCCACTGTAAAGGTAATAAATGGCAATAAATGCATACGCGACAAGCCTGCTGGAATAGAAATAAGATGCCTCACACCCGGCAACAAACGCCCAATAAAGGTGGATGTCTTGCCATTTTTCTTGAAATACTCTTCGGAATGTTTAATTTTCTCACTTGTGAGTAAAAACAGCTTTCCTATTGGTCCATCGGCTAACTTGTAGAGCAATGGTCTTCCGAGCCAAAGCGCCAAACCATAATTAATTAACGCACCAAAGAGTGCACCTAGTGTACCGAAAAATATCACCAAATAAATATTCAATTTGCTATCTGGCTTACTGGCTATATAAGCGGCTGGTGGTATTACAATTTCAGATGGGAGAGGAATAAACGAACTTTCTACGGTCATCAATGCAGTGATGGTAGCATAGTTCATGTTATGTTCATACCAACTCTCAATCCTAGTTACCCAGTTTTCACTTTTTACTTTTTGGGGTGGAACCTCATTCGAAGCAGACACACTAGTCAAAACACACAGGAACAGTAGGAAAAAAAAAGCCTTTTTCATTGATGAGGGTTATTGGGTTTATTGGTTCATTAGGTTCATTGGGTTCATTGGGTTCATTGGTTCGTACATGCTAAAAAATCGTTGCATGTACCAATCACGCTTGATGTAAATAGTCTAAAGACCTTCCAACATCAATTTGTCCACCGCATCGGGACATAGCTCAAGAAAGAAACTTGCAGCTTGTTCGTTTTCACGAATGGCACGTTGAAGAAATGGTATTGCATCATCCAATTGATCTAACTTAAAGTATGCCACTGCGATGAACATGTAGATATATTCCAAATGTTCGTTTAATGCCAATGCTTCGGAATATCGAGTTAATGCCGTCTCGCAATCATCTTTTTCCAAGTAAATATTGGCAACAGCCATCAGTGTTTCCGGTTGTTCAGGATCAAGTGTAAGCGAATGTAGATAGGCGAATAGCGCGTCATCTATTCGATCCAACCCAATGTTTGATTCGGCTAGATACACCCAAGCATCTGCACTTTGGGGTTCTATTTCGAGCGCTTTATCAATATAAACTCGGCTTTCGGCGTATTTCTCTTGCTCCAATAGACATACAGCTATCCCTGTGAGGGCATCATAGTTTTTGGGATGTGCGTCCAACGACTTTTGATAAAACTCAATGCCATCATCGTATCGCTCTAATTTTTCATAACACTCAGCAATAAACACTGCAGTTTCCCAAGAGTTAGCAGTCATTTGATCATATTCCAAATAGGCATTTATTGCTTCAAGGTAATCCTCCATTTGGAACAGCACATGTGCTTTTTGTATGCAGGCTAATGAGTCCTTTTCATCTATTGCCAATGCATATTCATAGGCCATTAATGATTTTGGGAACTCCTGCATCACAAAATATATCTGGCCTAAATTAAACCAAGCTCCTTGATTGAAGGTGTCCAAATCAATGATTCGATTATATACTTTAATCGCATCCTCAAATTGCTCTTTATGCTCGTAACAAAATGCCAATTCGAACAACAATTCGATGTTTTCTTTATTTATTTCATCCCCTTTCTCAAGTAAAAAAACCGCACCATCGAAATCGGTAAGTGAAAGATAAATATACGCCAAATCCAAACAGACATTATCAATCTCATCAGAATCTTGAGAAAGTAGAATATCCCTCAACTTCCTAGCTTCAGACGATCTGCCCATTTTTAGAAGCACCTCTATTTTTAGTAGATACACTTCATAATCATTGGTTTCTGTAAGTTTTTCCAATACATAAAGGGCTTTTTGTGTATCGCCAGTGGCTAAATATATTTTGGCACGCTTGGTTTTAAGTGCGTTGCTGTTGGGGTGTAGTCTTAGACCCAAATCAAGTGCCCCAGCACAATCCTTGGTTCTGCCTGATTTCAGATAATGCTCTACGATGCCCTCTAGTTCTTCGACATCAAAATAGCCTGCAGCATTACCATTCAAAAATTGCTCATAGCGTTGAACGACTTCATCAGAGTCATCATCAACAGAGAAAGATAATTTTCTGCTCATAAGCGTTTTTTTTACAAAAATAATGAGAATAGATAATAAAAATTCGCTAAGTCTCAAAAAGTTATCAACAACCAACCGTTCTTCACA
>CAIUKZ010000286.1 GCA_903899865.1 uncultured Bacteroidales bacterium
CATTGCGAACCAGAAAATGCTCCAAACGTGCCTCAGGCAGAGCAGGCTTTTCTTTGACAAGAGCCCAGTAGGTTTTTTTGATTTGCTGGGTTTTGAACATTTCATTTAAGCGTGTGAGGGCTTTGCTGGTTTTGGCAAACAGCACCACGCCACTCACCGGACGGTCCAAACGATGAGTCACACCGACAAACACTTCACCGGGTTTGTTGTATTTTTCCTTGAGGTAAAGTTTGATGGTTTCAGATAGCGGTTGATCACCGGTCTTGTCGCCTTGTACTATTTCCGATGAGCTTTTGTTGACAGCTATGATGTGGTTATCTTCGTAGAGTACGGTCATGGGGGGGAGCAGGTTATTGGTTTATCAGTTCATTAGGTTTATTGGGGTCATCAGTTTATTGAGTTCATAGAGTTCATCTGTTTATAGGTTCATATGGTTCATTGGTTATGTCCAAAATTTGAAAGTTGATGAATCCATCTGATAAACCCTATGAACCTAAAGAACCAAAAAACTCTATGAACTTAATTAACTATTTGGTTGTATTGAGTTTTTGTTTTTGGAGGTAGTTCAAATATCCATTCAGCAATCTGACGCATTTATCAATATTCAATCTAAGTTGGTTTAATTGGATTTCAGAGATGTAGTTTTCATCTTTAGCGCATATCAGGTGGTCAAGAATTTCGGTCAGCGAACCTCTGGCGTGTCTGCAGTATTGAATATTTTCTTGAAAATGAAATCTTCCGTGTCCTTCAGCTATGTTTGCGGTGACCGATCTACTGGCTCTGATTACTTGGTCGGTTAGTCTGTATTTTTCATCATTAGGAAAGGTTTTTACTATTTCCGAAAGTCGCAATCTAAGTTCACGACATTCCTTCCAAACCTCAAGATCTTCAAAATTGATAGCCATTTGTCAAAAACTTAATTTACTCAATAAACCTATAAACTCAATAAACCTATGAACTCTATAAACCTATGAACCTATGAACCAATGAACCAATGAACCAACTTCCCCCAACTACCCTCTCTGCCTTACCACTTCATACATCAGCACTCCAGCGGCAACAGACACATTGAGTGAGTCGATGCTTCCCAGAAGAGGAATTTTTACCATGTCGTCGCACAGGCGAAGGTGCTCGGGTGCCACGCCCACATCTTCAGCTCCCATGATGATGGCAATGGGTTCGGTGAGACTGGCTTCGGTATAATTTTTAGTTCCTTTCTCGGTAGCTGCTACGATCTTAATGCCCGATGAGGCTATGAATTTCAATGCATTGGTCAAATTGGCTTCTCTACACACAGGAATGGATAGTAATGCTCCGGCGGAAGTTTTCACCGCATCGGCATTGATGGCAGCACCTCCACGGGTGGGAACTACGATGGCATCCACACCTGCACACTCACACGTACGAGCAATTGCTCCAAAGTTGCGAATGTCGGTAATACCATCCAGTACCACGATAAATGGCAGTCGGCCTTCTTCGTATATAGTGGGGATAATATCCTCAATGTGCTGATAGGTCACAGCCGAAATAAAGGCTACCACGCCTTGATGATTTTTGGTGGTGATGCGGTTCAGGCGTTCCAGTGGAACATTCTGGATGGGCACCTCTAGTCCGTTGAGTGCTGCATACAGTTCACGGGACAAATCGCTGGTCATGTCCCTGCGCATGATGATTTTGTCAATTTCTTTACCTGCCTGTATGGCTTCTATCACGGCACGTATGCCGAATATCATGTCCTTTTCTGGACGTTGTTTGTGATTGTAGTTGTGGTTGATCATTTTAATATTTTGATATTTTGCCTTGTGGCGTAATTTGCCTGCGGCGATAGATACTTCGTGATATTAGCCTTCGGCGATACTTGCTTCGCGATAGATACTTCGTGATATTAGCCTGCGGCGATACTTGCTTCGCGATAGAAACTTCGTGATAGTTGCTGTGCGATATTTGCCTTCGGCGTTGTTATGTTTTGGATATTGTATTAATGGAACGTACAATCTATAACTTAATGAACCAATAAACCAATAAACCTATGAACCAATAAACCTATAAACCTATGAACCTTATAAACCCTATAAACCCTATGAACCTTATAAACTCAATGAACCAATAAACCTATGAACTTTCAGCATAGCTTGATTTCGAGGACAAAGATAGTCATTTTTTACTGTAATGAGAAGTTGGAGTAAATAGACATTTAGAACTATCGGCTGATATATCAAATGTTAGATAATGAGATATTTAACATCATTGAAATGTGAATTTTAAAAATAGCATGGATTATTTTAATATCTTTGCAAAAAATTCATAACTATCTTACAATAAGACAGTTAAAATGGAATTATTCCAAATTTATAATCTTTTTAAATTATGAGAACATTTGCATTTGCTTTGTCACTTCTTTTGTTGTTTTCAGTGGGTGCCACACAGCTACAAGCACAAACAACCATTACTTCCAGTCCCTCTGGAGGCAATTGGAATTCACCTTCTACGTGGATTGGGAGCATTGTTCCAAGTTCTTTGGACCATGTTGTGATTAATTCGGATGTATATGTTGATGCTGAAGTGAGTTGCAACAATTTGACTGTTAATGCCAGCTCCTCACTTCACAATACCTATGCCTACAGCCCTACGGTTACAGTCAACGGATCTATACTCAACAATGGAACCATCGCTTACAATCCTTCGGGCTACTCGTTTTATCTCAGTCTGAAAGGTGATGTGGAGAACAATGGCAGTTGGAATTTGAGTTCCACTACACTGTCTGGAACTACCAATCAACAAATCAAAGAGGCGAGTGGCAAAAAGTTTGAAGGTCCTTTTGTGTTGTCAGATTCTATTGGAGATATCGTCTTAGGAAGCGATGTGATGTTTGCGAATAACACCCTTTCTTTAAATCGTGTCGCCATCAAAACCAATGGATTTAAGCTATTTACTACTGGTTATGCATTGAGAAATGGGTACATTCAGTCCAATGACTACTTGAAACTGGATGAATCCATCATAGAGTCAATGACTATCAGTGGTAATTTTACGCTGGACGGCAATGTCCATTCAGAAGATAAAAACAAATTCATAGGCACAGCTACTATTCAGGACACCTTGTTCAATAGGTATGC
>CAIUKZ010000287.1 GCA_903899865.1 uncultured Bacteroidales bacterium
GAAAGTGTTTGATGAAAATGGATTGGAATATATTCAGCAGCAATTAATGGGATTGGATCCTGTTCATTATGAACAAGTGGATCTGAAAAACCCAAAACGAATTCTACATGCACTCGAAATCTGTAGCGTAACAGGCAAACCTTACTCAGCTTTGAGGACAGGATTAAAAAAAGAACGTCCATTTCAAATCATTAAAATTGGACTGAACCGTCCACGGCCAGAACTCTACGAACGAATTAATCAACGGGTGGATGTGATGATGGTCGATGGGTTGCTGGAGGAAGCAAAGCAGTATTTTGAATACCGACATTTGAACACGCTTAACACCGTTGGGTATAAGGAAATATACGAATATTTGTTAGGAAATTGGACATTGGAACATGCAGTGGAAATGATCAAGCAAGATTCAAGAAGATATGCCAAAAGACAGTTGACATGGTTTAATAGAGATTCAGAAATTCATTGGTTTCATCCCGATGATGAAGAGCAAATAATTGATTTTGTAAAAGAGAAACTAACATGATAAAGAAGCACAATACCTCCTTGTTGGCATTCAATACTTTTAATATTGATGTAAAAGCAAAGTGTCTGATGGAGTATGACACAGTGGAAGAGTTGATATCTATTGTAGGTAATGAATTGCCAAAATTCAACCGATTTATTCACATCGGTGGTGGGAGCAACTTGCTGTTTATGAGTGATTTTGATGGATTGGTGGTGCATTCATTGATGAAAGGGATTGCTGTGGTTGATGAAGATGATGATTCGGTGTGGGTAGAAGTGCAATCGGGTGTGGTGTGGGATGATTTTGTAGAGTATTGCGTGGCGAATGGTTGGGGAGGAGTGGAGAACTTGTCCTTAATTCCTGGCGAGGTTGGAGCATCTGCAGTTCAGAATATAGGTGCTTATGGGGTAGAGGTGAAGGATGTAATCACTCTGGTTAATGCATTGGAAATAGCCAGCTTACAACCCAAAGAATTCTCTTTGGATGCCTGTGAGTATGGGTACAGAGACAGTGTATTCAAGTCCAAATTGAAAGGGAAATACATCATCACCACGGTGGTGTTTAAGCTAGAAAAAACGCCAAAATTTCAACTTGGATACCAACACTTGGAAGCTGAGGTTCTCCAAAATGGGGAAGTGACACTTGCTAATATTCGCAAAACCATTATTCAGATTCGCGAAAGCAAACTTCCAGATCCAAAACTGTTGGGTAATGCAGGTAGCTTTTTTATGAATCCTGTAGTTAGTAAAGATTTGTTTCTGAAAATTCAGTCTCAATACCCCACTATGCCTCACTATTATGTGTCAGACACAGAAGAAAAGATTCCAGCAGGCTGGCTCATAGAGCAAAGCGGGTGGAAAGGCAAGCAAGTGGGTAACGTGGCGGTGCACGACAAACAAGCACTCGTAATTGTCAACAAAGGCGGTGCCACAGGTGGTGAGGTAGTGCAACTGGCTACTACCATTCAACAGTCGGTACTCGATATTTTTGGTGTAACTTTGTCGGCTGAGGTGAATTATGTTTAGGGGTGTAACTGATTTTTGTATTCATTTTTTTGTACTAGTTGCACTCAATACTTGCGTGAATTGTTGCTGTGTTATGCCATTCAGCTAGTTTCACAATAATACAAGTCAACCAGATCTCGAAGGTAGCAAGTCGCAACTTCAAATTTTATATACAATATCAGTCCCAAAAATTCTTGTAATATGACATCGAATTATAAACCACCATTTACAATAACATCAGAAATTGTAAATCTTGTAGCTAAGATTGTTGCGAATTTGGAAAGGTTGACTTTTATGAAGGAGCCCAATCTAAGGCTTCGGAAAATCAACCGAATAAAATCAATACAAGGTTCACTGGCTATTGAAGGAAATACGTTGGATGCTGAACAAATTTCAGCCATTTTGGAAGGCAAACCTGTAATTGGAACTGTGCGAGAAATTCAGGAAGTGAAAAACGCAGTCGAAACCTATAATAATTTTGAACACTGGGATCCCTATAAAGTGAAAGATTTATTGGCTGCCCATCAAATGCTAATGAAGGGATTGATTGACGAAGCGGGGAAATTTAGAAAGAGTGGAGTAGGTGTTTTTTCTGGCGATAAAATTATACATTTAGCACCACCAGCACAAAAAGTCAGTAGTTTGATAGATGATTTATTTTATTGGGTTAGTACTACAGATACGCACCCACTTATTGCTAGTGCTGTTTTTCACTATGAATTTGAATTTATTCACCCTTTTTCAGATGGAAACGGACGTATGGGAAGGCTGTGGCAAACTTTACTTTTGAAGCGATGGAATAATTGGCTTGGTTTTCTCCCTGTCGAAAATCTGATTTATCAAGAACAAGAAGCTTATTACAATGCCATACAAGCTTCTACAAAGACAACTGATTGTGCACCATTTATCACCTATATTTTGGATCGGATCTTGGCGACTGTATTAAGTGTTACACCCGAAGTTAGCCCTCAAGTTACACCCGAAGTCGAAAAGCTTTTAGAATTACTAATTATTCATTCGGAACTAAGTCGTAGCGAGGTACAATATTATTTACAACTAAAAGATGAGAAGAACTTGCGATTACGGTATATTAGTCCAGCGTTGAAAAATGGATGGATTGAACAAACTGTTCCCGATAAACCAAATAGCAGACTACAGAAATATCGCATTACTGAAAATGGTAGAAGTGTTGTTAAATGAAAGAAATTTACTTGACGCACAATACTGATAAAATTCATCCAGTAGTTGCCAACACTAAGGCTTAATAACGTTTGGGTGTTATCCTTACACAATAGTGCACTAAGTAGAATATCTATTCAGTTATTTCACAAATAGCTCATAAAAAATGGTAGTCGCTATCTTGCTGGATTACAGTTTTTTTATAGAGTATTTGGAGTTAGTCAATTTATTTGTTGTTCTAAGCAAGTGGGCAGAGACTAAACTAATTGATTTATTTTGTCAGACGAAGATAAACTGGCATTAATGTACCAGCATATTTGCTTTTTTCCATTAACAATATTCTCACTATTTAAATATCTTTCGCTTATTCAATTCCTCTTGGTACTTTTTGGCATTGCGACTATGTTCGTCCCAGTCGGCTGCAAATTTGTGCTCTCCATTCAGTGTCTCTGACGCACACATGTAGATGTAATTGTGTTTGCTGTAGTTGAGCACCGCATCAATACCAGCTTCGGTTGCCACGCGGATAGGACCTGGAGGTAAGCCCGTGTTTTTGTAGGTGTTGTAAGGCGATTGGGTTCTGAGATGACCAAATAGAATGCGCTTGATTGTGAAATCACCTACTGCAAATTTCACTGTAGGGTCAGCCTGTAATGGCATTTCAGCTTTTAGGCGATTGATATATAGCCCGGCTACCATGGGTCGGTCTTTTTTGTTGTTTGTTTCCTCCTCTACAATAGATGCTAAGGTGCTCACTTCGGCAAGCGTAAGTGGGATAGAGTCAGCTTTGGCTTTTCTTTCTGGTGTCCAAAACTTGGTGTATTCTTTGTTCATCCTTTCAAAAAGTTCCTTGGCATCCGTATTCCAATACATCTCGTAGGTGTTGGGAATAAACAATGTTATGGACGTATAAGGGTTGAGATTAATAGCCGATAGATAAGCCGAATCATTCAACAGTTGAAGTATGCTGATGGAGTCTGCCATTAGCTGTTCTGCTATTCGACCAGCTAGCTGTTCTTTGGTTCTGATATTGTTAAACGAAAGTTTAACAGGCGTTTGTTTGCCACTTCGGAGTATTCTCACCAATTGGAAGTTGTTCATTCCGTTTTTGATTTCATATTTTCCCGCTCTGATTTTTGAACCGTATCGCAGTAAAGCAGATGCTTGGCTAAAAGTAGAGCTGTTTGATGATTTGGTGGAGTTTTCAAGATTTTTGACTACATCCTCGAAACTGCTTTTCTCTTTGATATACAGATAGCTTACTTTGCTGTCTGGAGTATAAATGCTGGGGAAGAATAAAACATATGCAAGATAAGCAAGGGTGATTACAAATAAGGTCATCAACCAGCTCAATGGTTTTTTCCAACTGATTGGAAAACTGCGTTTTTCTTTTTTTATTGACATGATAATAATTACTGATCTACTGCTAATAAGCCTTTCGGAGCGCAAATTTACGAATTAGTTTTTGATTATTTTGAAAAAAAAAGCTTTGGTAATCCAAAATTACGTGCTATATTTGCACCCGCTAAGCGAATAGCAAGAAGGAAGTTTGGGTGAGTGGCTGAAACCACCAGTTTGCTAAACTGACGTACGGGCAACCGTACCACGAGTTCGAATCTCGTAGCTTCCGCTTATTGACCGCCAATAACTGGATTGTTATTGGCGGTTTTTTGTGCATAAATTAATTAAAATGTTAACAAAGATTAAAAAATAGCATCAATACTAGTGGTGGAGATTTGAAAAATGCTCTTATGTATATGTCGAACTTTTTTAGGCAATAAATGCAAATTAAATTTATGAAAACCTATTCTATAACTCTTATACTTTTTTGTTTGGTTGTTTGTTTAAATTCATGTGGCAGATGGGATCTGGAACCGCCAGTTGTTAAGTCTTTACCAGAAGTATATACCACTGGTGTTAATGTCATTACAGACTCGTCTGCTCTTAGTGGTGGTAGTATAGCTAGTGATGGTGGTGCTGCCGTTACTGCCAGGGGAATTTGTTTTGGGAAAAGTCCTAATCCTACCACCGATGATACGGTAATCACAGATAAGTCTATTGCCAAAGACTACTTCTCGATACAGTTGTCTAAATTAGAACAAAATACTACCTATTATCTTCGGGCTTTTGCCACTAATTCGGAAGGAACGGGTTATGGGAATAACGTTCAATTTACGACCTCTGTCAAGTCATCACTTTCAGTGGTAATTACTTGGCCAGCATCAAATATCACTAGTTCGTCGGTCAGTTCGGGTGTGGAAGTTACATCTGATGGTGGTGAATTAATTCTTTATATGGGAATTTGTTGGAGTCGAAATCCAAACCCAACAGTGTCTGATAATAAAACGATGATCATTTCCCCACTCTATTCGGATGTTTGTTCAATAACCAATCTAACGGCTGCAACTACCTATTACATTAGAGCCTACGCTACTAACTCCAAAGGAACTAGCTATGGAAATCAGGTAATGTTTACTACGTTAAGTAAGTAATGAGTTGTGGTCGTTGTCATATTTTTGGCTGAAAACAAAACAATACAGTTTCTTCAATTCCATTTCAAGTTATGATATCAGCAAAAGGACTTTATCAAGATAATCCTACATGTTGAATCGACTGAAACTTTTTTACTGCCAATGACTCTAAGGTTATTGGCAGTTTTTTATATTATATGTTCATTTAAAGTGTAGGCAAACTTGAAAATGAGTATCTTTGCGGATATATAAAAATGATATCAATGAGATTTGAAGAACTTCCGCTTTGTGAGAGTGTATTAGAAGGCTTGCGGGCCATGAATTTTCAAGAAGCTACTCCTGTACAGGCTGAAACTATACCTGTGATTTTGGCAAAACGAGATGTAATTGCTTGTGCTCAGACGGGTACGGGCAAGACTGCAGCATTTATCCTTCCATTATTACACAATCTGCAATCTGAACCTCATGCCGAACACGCTGTTAATGCTATTATCATGGCACCTACGCGTGAGTTGGCGCAACAGATTGATCAGCAGATGGAGGGTTTTTCATATTTCTCTCCATTTTCGTCAGTGGCTGTCTATGGTGGAAACGATGCTCAAGCATGGGATGTGCAGCGCCGTGGTCTTCAAAAAGGCGCCGACGTGGTAATTGCTACTCCTGGTCGTTTGCTTTCGCACATCAATCTGTATGAAATCGACTTTTCGCAAGTGAAGTATTTTATCCTCGATGAGGCTGATAGGATGTTGGACATGGGTTTCTTTGAAGATATTATGCAGGTGGTCAATCGTTTGCCAAAAGACAGACAGACCATCATGTTTTCGGCTACCATGCCACCTAAGATTCGTCAACTAGCTAAGACCATTCTCAATAATCCAGCCGAAGTAAAAATAGCCATTTCTCGTCCTCCAGAAAGTATCATGCAGACCGCTTACATCTGTCATGAATTTCAAAAGCCGAACATTGTAAAGCATCTTTTTTCATCCGAAGAACCCAATAAGGTGATTTTGTTTTCAGGTTCAAAGCAGAAAGTAAAGGAAATAACCAAAACCCTTCGCCACATGGGTCTAAAGGTGGACGAGATGCATTCCGATTTGGATCAATCTCAACGTGAGAAGGTAATGCATGAATTTAAGAATAGCAGGGTGAATATTTTGGTTGCAACAGATATTGTGTCAAGGGGAATTGACATTGATGATATTTCGTTGGTTATTAATTATGATGTGCCTCATGACGCAGAAGATTATGTGCACCGCATTGGTCGTACGGCTCGGGCAAGTGCCAAAGGTATGTCTATCACGTTTGTGTCTGAAGAAGAGCAGTACAAATTCAAGCAGATAGAGCAGTTTTTAGAAAAGGATATTTATAAAATCCCTATGCCTGAGGAACTGGGTGAAGCGCCAGCTTACGAGCCAGAGAAACACAAACATGGTCACAAGAAATTTGCAGGCGGAAAAGGTAAATTTCAAAGAAATAGACCAAAGAAATAATAAACCATAATCAACTTGTCAAACCAGTTTTTTACTTTCCAAATATTCATTTTTTCAAATTAGTTGCTATATTTGTGTTGTTAATATTAACTGCGAAATGAAAGACATCATCGTTAAAATGAATGAACGTGAAGCCAAAAGGTACGAGTCGTTCAAAGAGGCCGAAAAAATAGTACGAGGAATTAAGAAGGGGTTACGTGAAGTGAAAAAGTCACAGTCGGGTATGGTTCTTCTCAAATCTGCGCGCCAGTTAGCCAATGAAATTTGAAGTTACTTCAGAATTTGAAAAGGCACTTAAAAGATTGTCTAAGAAATATAAGTCAATGAGGGATGACTATATTCGATTTTTAGATGAATTAGAACAAAACCCCCTAATCGGAGATGAAATTATTGCCAATTGTAGGAAAGCTCGAATTGCAATTAAAAGCAAAGGAAAAGGGAAAAGTGGTGGGGGAAGAATATTTTTTACTATGAAATAGTTGAAGATAATGTGGTTTTGCTTTACGTTTATGAAAAGAATGAACTTGAAAGTGTAAATGATGATTTCATTCGTTATTTATTAAAATCTTACAATAAATTTTGAACTGATGTTCATTTAACAACCAAAATTTCTTCTACGACGACTTCTCTAATTTCTATTCCACTCGGATGAATAACAATTTCCCATATCCACTACTATCCAAAGTCCAAATTGTTGATTTTATTAATTCTCTGTCTCAAAAATCAATTCCATTTCTTTTCGTGATTGATTATCATGCCCAAAATGGATATGTAATTAAATTGGATGAGTTAGATCAGGAGTTTGTGAGGTTTGAGTTGAATGGTTCTGCGACACAAATGCCAGACAATCACTCTCATTTTCATTGGGAAGCCACGCCTGTGGCTTATGATAGTTTTGTTGGTAAGTTTGATGAGGTAGTCAGCCAAATCAAGCTTGGAAATTCATTTCTCACCAACCTCACCCAACCAACCAGCATAAGTACCAACTTAACTTTGCTAGATTATTACAATCTTGGACAAGCCAAATATAAACTTTGGATGAAAGACCAGTTTGTTGTTTTGTCTCCAGAGACCTTTGTGAAGATTGAAGGAGGAAAGATTAGTTCATTTCCCATGAAAGGAACCATTGATGCTTCACTGCCCGATGCAGAATCAATCATACTCAATGACCCGAAGGAAAAGGCGGAGCATGCCACCATTGTAGATTTGATACGCAATGATTTAAGCCTCGTAGCCAGTGATGTACAAGTAAAGCGCTACCGCTATGTAGAGAAAATCACGACTCATCAAAGCAGTTTACTTCAGGTAAGCTCAGAGATTACAGGAACCTTGCCAGATGACTATCTGTCGCAGTTGGGAGATATCCTGTTCTCAATGTTGCCAGCTGGTTCTATCTGTGGTGCGCCAAAGCAAAAAACCTTGGAGATTATTGATAAAGTCGAAGGATATGCTCGTGGGTTTTATACCGGGGTGTGTGGGTGCTTTGATGGTCAAAACTTAGATAGTGCAGTGATGATTAGGTTTTTGGAGATGGTAGAAGGCGGATTGGTATATAAAAGTGGTGGTGGCATTACAGCTCAGAGTGAAGCCAGAAAAGAATATGAAGAATTAATTCAGAAAATATATGTCCCAGTTTGTTGAGAGTATACGATTGCATGATGGGGAGTTTTCCCGATTGGAATTGCACCAGCAGCGTGTAAATGCAGCGTTTGAAGAATTTTATCCTACGCTAAAAGGCTTTTCATTGGAAGAAGTTCTTTGTCAATCTGATTTTCCAAAGGTGGGTCTTTTTAAGAGTAGAGTAGAATATGATGAACAAGTAAGATTGGTAGAGTATGTCCCCTATACAATGCGAGAAGTCAGGTCGTTAAAGCTTGTACCCACCACTTTGCCCTGTGTACAATATAAAATGGCAGATAGAACCGTGCTCAACGAACTTTATGCTCAGCGGGGTGCATGCGATGATATTCTGATGGTGCGTGATGGTTTGTTGACTGACACGTGGGCTGCCAATATAGCTTTGTTCGACGGCTACAAATGGCATACCCCCCGTGAGCCAATATTAATGGGCACAAGTCGAGCCGCATTGATAGCAGACGGTCAAATCGTTGAAAGTGACATTCGGGTAATGGATCTAATGAACTTTAAACGCATTCGTTTGTTTAATGCCATGATACCTTTCGGTCAACTAGAATTAGATGTATCGTCCATTTGTAAGTGAAACGATATTAGAATTGATTTAATTACGATTGTTTTATTTTGAATTGATAGATTATTTATCAAAAATATTTCACTTTGTATTTGGATGTTAAAAAAAATGCAGTATCTTTGCAATGTTTTTAAAACGAAACGATGAACAACACGAGCTTACATATTCTCCTACTCGGTATTATTCTGTTGCGCAACAATTAGAAGTGGGTTCGGTATGTAGTTTATACAATAAAAAGATATAAAGCCTTTCTCACTTCGGTGCGGAAGGCTTTTTTTATGTTTAATCTGAGCGCCGAGTGAATTAGGAATTAGTCAGTAAATGTTTATTAACCAAGTTTAGATATCAAACCCTAAACTTAAAGACTAAATTGTTATGGATAGATTATTTGTCTTTGATACCACCTTACGAGATGGTGAACAGGTTCCAGGATGTCAATTGAATACGGTAGAAAAAATTCAAGTGGCGCGTGCATTGGAATCATTGGGCGTGGATGTCATAGAGGCAGGTTTCCCTATTTCAAGCCCGGGTGATTTCAACTCGGTAGTGGAAATTTCAAAAGCGGTAACATGGCCTACCATTTGCGCATTGACACGCGGTGTCCAAAAAGATATAGATGTAGCTGCAGAGGCACTCCAATACGCTAAGAATAAGCGCATACATACAGGTATAGGGACTTCAGACTTTCACATCAAGCATAAATTTAATTCTACTCAAGATGCCATTTTGGAGCGTGCAGTTGCTGCGGTGAAGCATGCCAAAAAATACGTGGAGGATGTAGAGTTTTATTGTGAAGATGCTGGGCGAACCGACAATGTGTATTTGGCACGCGTGGTAGAGGCTGTTATCAAAGCAGGTGCTACGGTGGTAAATATTCCTGATACCACAGGTTACTGTTTGCCACATCAGTATGGTGAAAAGATTAAGTTCTTGATGGAAAATGTGAATGGTGTACACAACGCTATTCTTTCCACTCACTGTCACAATGATTTGGGTTTGGCTACAGCTAATACGATGGCTGGAGTAATCAATGGTGCACGTCAAGTGGAAGTAACTATGAACGGCATCGGCGAAAGAGCTGGCAACACTTCGTTGGAAGAAATAGCCATGATATTGAAATGTCATAAAACATTGAATATTGAAACGCAAATCAATACTCAAAAAATATTCCCAACTAGCCGCATGGTTTCAGGATTGATGAACATGCCTGTGCAAGCCAATAAGGCCATAGTTGGCAAAAATGCCTTTGCGCACTCATCGGGAATACACCAAGACGGGGTGTTGAAAAACAGAGAAAGTTATGAAATCATGGATCCAAAAGATGTGGGTCTTGATGAAAACTCCATCGTGTTGACAGCGCGTAGTGGTCGTGCTGCCTTGAAACACCGATTGGGTGTGTTGGGTGTGCCGGTAGAAGGTGAAGAGTTGGATAAGATTTATCAAGATTTCTTACAACTTGCCGACAAAAAGAAGGATCTTAATGACGTAGATATCCTTATGTTAGCTGGTAAAGAGCATAGCACACATGAAACAATTCGCCTTGATTATCTTCAAGTGACATCGGGGGTGGGAGTGAAGTCAGTAGCTAGTATAGGACTTTTCATTGCGAATGAAAAATTTGAAGCCGCTGCTTCGGGCAATGGACCTGTAGATGCTGCTATCAATGCATTGAAACAAATTATCAAACGCAATATGACCATTCAAGAATTTACCATTCAAGCTATCAACAAAGGTAGCGACGATGTAGGAAAGGTACACATGCAGGTGGATTACAATGGAGTTCTATATTATGGATTTGGTGCCAATACAGATATTGTGGCAGCATCGGTGGAAGCATATATCAATGCCATTAATAAGTTTGTAAGATAGAGCCAAAAGTCTAAGGTCAAAAGACGAAAGTCAAAAGACAAAAGTCAATAGACTAAAGACTAAAGACTAAAGACGACTATCAACTAGTAAATCATAAACAATAAGATCAATGTCAACAGCGTCTGTAAAGGAACATTTTGAATCGGAATCAGCAGATTTTGATAACTTAATTGTTAAGCTCATTCCATACTACGAGCAAATGATTACAGCGTTGGTTGATAGTATTGAGTTTGGTTTTACTGATACTTTTCGAGTGATTGATTTGGGGTGTGGTACTGGTACGGTGGCTAAGGCTATTGCAGATAGGTTTCCAAATGCAGAAATTCTATGTTTGGATATTTCGCCCAAGATGATTGAATTGGCAACTCGCAAACTGTGTACTTATAAAAACATATCATGTATAGTTGGTGATTTTTGTACCACCAGTTTTGAAACCCCATTCGATGTGGTGGTGTCATCATTGGCACTCCATCACATAGAGTCGGATGGTGAAAAGCGTGAGTTTTATACTTCAATTTATAATTCATTAGCTCCATCAGGACAGTTTATCAATGCCGATGTGGTGCTTGCATCCACAGCATTTCATCAAACCATCAATATATATAAGTGGGTGGAGTATATGAGTAAATCTGTATCAATGGATGAAATACAAAATAAGTGGTTGGTTTCCCATAAAAATGAAGATAGACCATCATTATTAATAGACCAACTCAAATGGCTTGAACAGATTGGATTCACATCGATTGATGTGTTTTGGAAATATTACAATTTTAGCGTTTACGGAGGAAAAAAATAAAATAAAATAACGATTAAATAATAGTAGTCAAAAACAGCCAAATGTCCTTCGACTTTTGTCTTTTGACTTCTCACCACTATGCATTATGAAAACATTATTTGACAAAATTTGGGAAGCCCACGTGGTTTCAACAGTTCAAGACGGTCCTACACAGTTGTATATCGACCGCATGTATTGTCACGAAGTGACTAGTCCGCAGGCATTTGATGGTTTGCGTAACCGTGGTTTGAAGGTGTTTCGCCCCAGTCAAATCACTTGTATTCCTGACCACAACATCCCTACTATCAATCAAGAAGCACCTATTGCTGATCCTATTTCAAAAAAGCAAGTGGATACTTTAGAAAGAAATACCAAAGAATTTGGATTGACACATTACCACATGGGACATGAAAAGAATGGGATTATACACGTGGTAGGTCCAGAAAATGGATTGTCACTCCCTGGTATGACCATGGTGTGTGGCGATTCGCATACTTCTACACACGGGGCACTAGGAGCAGTAGCTTTTGGTATTGGCACCAGTGAGGTAGAAATGGTATTGGCTACTCAATGTGTGTTTCAGTCACGCCCTAAAACCATGCGTTTGAACTTTCATGGCAGATTGAAGGCTGGCGTAACGTCCAAAGATTTAGCTCTTTATGTCATTGCAAAGATGACTACAGGGGGTGCAACAGGTTATTTTGTAGAATATGCTGGCGAAGCCATTCGTGCTATGAGCATGGAAGAGCGCTTGACTGTGTGTAATCTTTCTATAGAAATGGGTGCTCGTGGAGGTATGATTGCGCCAGACGACGTGACATTTGAATACATCAAAGGCAGAGAGTTTGCTCCAAAAGGAGCAGAGTGGGATGCTGCGGTGGAAAAATGGAAAGCATTGAAATCGGATGAAGGTGCAACCTTTGATAAAGAAATTGATTTTGACGCTACAGATATTGAACCAATGGTAACTTATGGTACTAACCCTGGTATGGGTATGGGCATCAACGAAAGCATTCCCACGCTTGAAAGTATTGACGAGGCAGGACGTATCTCTTTTGCCAAATCATTAGAATATATGGGCTTCAATGCAGGTGAAAAAATGCTTGGAAAATCCATCGATTATGTGTTCTTAGGAAGTTGTACCAATGGACGCATCGAAGATTTCCGCCAGTTTACTGAATATGTAAAAGGCAAAAAGAAAGCAGACCATGTCATAGCTTGGTTGGTACCAGGTTCATGGGCTGTGGATAAGCAAATCAAAGCAGAGGGATTAGACAAAATCTTAACTGAAGCTGGATTTGAATTGCGTCAACCAGGTTGTTCGGCCTGTCTTGCTATGAACGATGACAAAGTGCCTGCAGGAAAATATGCGGTGTCAACTTCAAACCGCAATTTTGAAGGTCGTCAAGGACCAGGTGCACGTACCATTTTGGCGGGTCCACTTGTGGCTGCTGCAGCTGCTGTCAACGGATGCATCACTGATCCAAGAGCGTAAGAATTGGAACGCAAAAGACGCCAAAGAGTGTGATTGCAGAGAATATAAAAAGTAAATTTTAAACAAACATAAAGACCGTCACCTCTCGCGGTTCTCCCCTATGGGGGAGTTAGAGGGGGCTAATATGGAAAAATTTATAACATTAACATCTACTGTGGTGCCACTTCCAATAGAGAATGTGGATACAGACCAAATCATCCCTGCTCGCTTTTTGAAAGCTACATCAAAAGACGGTTTTGGAGATAATCTTTTTCGTGATTGGCGTTATGACAAGAATGACCAACCGATTGCTAGTTTCGTGTTAAACAATCCGACTTACAAGGGTGAAATCCTTGTGGCTGGTAAGAACTTCGGTTCAGGATCTAGTCGTGAGCATGCCGCATGGGCTATTGCTGGCTATGGCTTTAAAGTAGTGGTGTCTAGTTTCTTTGCTGATATTTTTAAGAATAATGCCATGAACAACTTTGTATTGCCAGTGGTAGTTTCTGAGGATTTTTTGGCTGAGATTTTTGACGGGGTCAA
>CAIUKZ010000288.1 GCA_903899865.1 uncultured Bacteroidales bacterium
AAAAGGTCATATAATCACAAGCCAACACAAGGCATGGAACGACACGGTCCGACAATGCATGCATCTGGAATTAATATTGGCGCCGTTAAAAAGCAGACTTGGTGGATATTTAGCATACTGGTGTGACAACTGTCCCAGTCATGTTACTGCCATCGTTAATTCTGTTTTGGAATCGGTGGGGATAAAAAGCATGCTGCTGCCCAAAAATACGACTGATCTCTTACAAGTGATGGACCTTATATTTAACGCACCATTTAAAGCCAAGGTTCGAATGTACCGCACCAGAATGATTGTCGCGCACTTTGATGATTACAAGAAACAAGTGTTCGAGGCAAGAAGAAAAGGTGTATCCACTTCGCAGTTTGTGGTTAAGAAATTAACTTTAAAGCAAGCAATTGATAATTTTTTCAAAATATACGATGAAATGGCTGCAGATACTTCATTGCGATCGGGCATCATGAAGGAGTTCATGAGAACTGGTTGTGCCCCTTCCTTGGGCGAACATCCAAAGTTTGCGCCATATAAGGATATTAGCAAAGTTAACAGAAAAGCTATTCCTATTATTCCGTTTGCTGGCGGTGGTGCTCAAACAAACACGGGTCGCATAATTCCCAGCACTGCATCAACGACTACAATCGACAATCAGCTGCTGGACAATCCTATCATGGTGTCAAGGAACCAGCAAAACGAGCAGCTTGAAATTCTTGACGTTGAAGACCTGGACGATGTTGTCGATCCAACATTTTCAAGATCAGTCGTTGATGCTGATAATGAGTACACTTCCGTGATGGATCCGAAATCATTGATCAGCGAGCTAGAGATGAACTTTCTCACAAGCTATGGTGACGAAGAGGAAGACGAAGATGCCGAGTGTGGTATAGATGATGACTTTGACGACGACGATGGTGGTGAGGAGGAAGAAGAGGACGACGATAATTAGATAATGACGGCGAACTGACATCGGATTGCGTTGTATAATAAGAGCAACCTGATGCTATCGTTTCTGTAAAATAACCAGCAGCTATATCTTTTCAAAACAAGCAGCACCTTCAGTACTTACTATTATTCTTGTGCACGCACTACTACGCATTGCTTACAACATCATTTGCACGCCCTTAATATGCACCACGCATGATTTGCAGCAGATGCGTCGCCACAAACATCCTGGCCTCTAATGCATTTATTTTACTATTATCAACTAGTTTAATACTACTATTCAATCGCACAAGCACAGAAATTCACATTCTTCTTCGTTTTTCGTTATTTCATTCAGTTACCGAAGTGCTGCATGTCCTTTTGAAGAAGTAGTTACGAGCTTCGTCTGAAAGCCTTTTAAAGTCCTCATTTGCGAATCTAGGGTTAAAGATTCATCTCCCTCTATTTTGTAACGACAACAATATAAAAAGAAGTAAGAAAGAGGCATGAATTGGCCGAAGTATACTACACAATACCAAATCAAACAACATGAATAGCAACGACCAATAATTACCTAGGTCATTTTGGAAAGCAAAAGAACTGTCTTAGGTATTATTTATGGGTTTTAAAACAATATTTGATCCAATTAGACCAAGCAATTAATTGATTTGATGACCTCTGTGGGATACGATGGCCATACCACTATGTGCAAATAAGCAGCGAAAGTGAACAAATCAGGGTCAATTGGAAATGAAATATTCGGTGGATCAAAATATAGGGCATCTTACTTGGACATTAAAGAGATGTTTTAGCCTATTCAGAATGTCGCGGAGCGTGTTTACCAAGTCAGTGGCTCTTACCAAAGTGGATCAAAAACCGATTCAGATTTTGCTCAGTCTGGTCTAAAAAGCTCGCCCGTGCAATTCTCAAAATGTCGAATTGAGGCTATATTACTGAACAAAGCAGAGTTTTATGAGACTGTGGAAAGTTTAAAAAGCATGGGATGATTTCTAGATGCTTAATTATCTGATTTTCAATTATGGAAGGAAAAGTGGAAAAATGCGCGTGCCACCGTCGAAAAAAAGTTGAAGTATGTTTTTTGGCACACGGCTTAGAATCGCCGACGGTAGTTGTGTTTTTTTAGTTTTTTTATTTTTTATATAGTTTTTTTTGTTTTGTTGCACTTGTGATGATGTGTTATATATCCCCCCAGCTTAATTTTTTGACCTCCCCGGGAGGTTAATTTAAAATAATTATTTCATACATTTTCATATATAAAGCAAAAC
>CAIUKZ010000289.1 GCA_903899865.1 uncultured Bacteroidales bacterium
GATTCTCAAAGATACAATAAACTTTTTGGACACTCAAATTTATGGTCCTTATTGTTCTGTTTCGGAAATTGTAGAGGGATTTGATTGAAAAAGTTCATTGTTGAGATAACTTTTAGAAATAATAGTTATCTTTGTAGATAACATATAGCAATGGCAAGAACAATCATATTTTACGAACAATACTTCATCGAATTTTATAAATCATTGGATGATAAAGTCAAAGAGAAGGTGAAGTATGTTTTGGAGCTGATAAGACAAGTTGAACGGGTTCCCGAAAAGTTTTTGGCACCTATGACAGGTTGTGAAGGGTTGTTTGAAATTCGAGTTGAATATCAATCCAATATTTATAGAATATTCTGCTGTTTTGATCATGGTCAATTGGTGGTGTTGTTTAACGCATTCCAAAAGAAAACACCGAAAACACCCAAAGTGGAAATAGAGCGAGCCATGCGATTAAAAAATGAGTATTTTCAAACTAGAAATGATTTAAAATGAAAGACTATAAGAACATAACAAATTTTGACGAACTCATAGAGCTTGAACATGGCAAATTGGGTACTGAAAGCCGCAACGATTACGAAGAACGTGCTCAAATGTTCATTGTGAGTGAGATGTTGAAGGCGGCAAGACATCAGGCAAATTTAACGCAGGAGGAATTAGCTGAAAAAGCTGGTACCAAGAAGAGTTATATTTCCAAAGTAGAGAATGGTAAAGGTAATATTCAACTGTCAACCTTGATAAGGATATTTGAAAAGGGATTGAACCGTAAAATCGGTTTAACTTTTTTATAAGAGAATATACACGATAACAAGCAATTAATACCAAAGTCCATCAAAATAATTCCAGAAATTTATGCCCGTAAAACCCAAAATATTTTACATCAAACCCAATAATTCATCCTTTATTAGCGGTGATCAAGAGATATTTGAGAAGAAATATCAAGTTCGCACTTTACTTATGGAGCAGAGCAAGGGGAATGTGACCTATGCCGTGAGAATGGTTCATATGTTGTTTTTTCTTTTTAGTTCGTTGATTTACAGGAAAGCGATTTTTGTGTCATGGTTTGCCGATTATCACTCGGCGGTGATGGTGTTCATGGGTAAAGTGCTGGGCAAAGACACGGTGGTTTTTGTGGGTGGACAAGAAGCAGTTTCCTATCCCGAATTGGGCAAAGGTGTTTACCGCAAGCCTATCCGTGGGATGTTTGTGAAATATGCGCTAAAAAATGCCAGTCTGATAATTGCTAATCACAAGTCGCTTTTTTATCACGAAAATTATTACTATAAACCCGATTCCCCAAAAATTGATGGAATCAAGCATTATGTGAAGAATTTTAAAACTCCTACAGAGGTAGTATTCAACGGAATAGATAGCGGAAAATTTGTAAGAAATGAATCGATAGCCAAACTGCCTAATAGAGTGCTTACCGTAGGCACAATGAGCCATGAGGGCGATTTTTATAATAAAGGTTTTGACTTGTTTATTAAAACCGCTCAGATAACGCCTGAATTGGATTTTGTGTTGGTGGGATTGAATCCTGCTTATCTCAATTGGGTAGAAGAAAATTACCAAGTTGCTGCCATTGCCAATTTGAGGATTATTCCTTCGTTTTGTCCGCAAGATGTATTGAATGAAATGTACAATCAAGCTACTGTTTTTGTGCAAGCCTCCATTACCGAAGGCATGCCCAATACATTAAGCGAAGCAATGTTGTTAGAATGTATTCCCGTGGGGTCGAATGTTAACGGCATACCCGACGCCATTGGCGACACTGGTGTGGTGATAAAACAGCGAGATGAAAATGTGCTTCGTGATGCGTTGATACAAGCCAAGTCAATGAACACAGGCAAAGTGGCTCGTCAGCGGGTGTTGAGTTTGTTTTCTTTTGAGAAAAGAGAGAAGGAAATTTTGGAAATTTTCAAGCTGCGGTTTTAATTCACTTTTCCTAATTTTTCCAAAATAAATTTTTTCCCACTTTCAAACAGTGCAGGTTGAATTTGTTGTATCACCAAAAGATAAATCCCTGCAGCGCTTATCAATTGGCATGAAAACAAAAGGTAGTTGTTGCTGATGATAATTCCTTCTAAATAAAGTACTCCAGCTATCCCCAACCCAACAAGCACACTTTTTACAAAATCCTCAAACTGATGTTTCAGATAATGCGTCAGGCTTTTTTTCAAAAACCAGGCGGAGATGGCATAAGCGATAAAATTCGAAGCGGCATAGCCACAAAGCATGGTTTCGATGCCGTACTGGAAGCTGAAAATTACGACTCCAATGGTCAGACTTTTTTTGATAATCTCAATAATCAGCGTGTTTTTAGATTCTCCCCGTGCATTGAGTGCATTGATGTTGAGCGTATAGAGCGGTCCGAAAAGTGAAGCCACGCAGAGCAGTTGGAAGTAATGTTCCGAAGGCAACCATTTGGCTCCCAGCAAGGTGAATATCAATGGTTTTGCCATGGCAATGAGCGAAATCATCACAGGAAAGGTGACCACCGACACTTTGTTGGCTATCTCTCTGAAAATACGGCGGAAGCGCTCGTCGTCGTGCTGAATCTGAGTAAACAGATTGTAGGTACTTCCCACAAGTATGGCTTGAAAACTGAAATTGAAGGTCTCGCTCAGCTTGTTGGACTGCGAATAATAGCCCGTTTGTTTGGTGCTGTAGTATTTTCCGATAAGAAATACAAAAAGGTTGTTGAACAGTACGTTGAGCACCGAGGTGCCAAGAATATTGATGCTGAATTTCCAAAATTCGCGTATCACCGAGAATGAAAACAACCAGCTCGGTTTCCATTTTACAAATAGGTAAAACGATACCATGCGCAGAAAATGGTAGCACACCTGCTGACACGCCAATGCCCATACTCCCCAGTTCAGGTATGCCAACAGCACCCCGATAGCTCCACTAATTCCGGTAGAAATAAGATTGACTTTGGCAATGGTTTTAAAATCTAAAATGATGCCCAGTTTGATAAAAGGTATCAAATAGAATGCGTTGAACAGTATGGAGAGAAAGATAATTCTGCTAAGCGAGGTTAACAAAGGTTGGTTGAAGTATTGCGCTATCAGTGGTGCTGTGAAAAAGAGAACGAGGTATAAAAAAACGGAGACTCCGATATTGAAATAAAAAACAGTGTTGAAGTCCGTTTCGTTGGCGTCTTTTTTGCGCACCAATGCCAGTCCAAATCCACTCTCTATAAGCACAAATGACAATGCCGAAAATACCGCCACCATGCCCATCAGCCCAAAATCAGACGGTGATAGCAAGCGTGCCAATATCATCCCGATAACAAACTGTACAGCCTGTTGCCCGAAGCGGTCGATGGAACTCCACGTAACCGCACCAATCATTTTTCCTTTTAGGTTGTCTGACATTTTTTATTGGTTATTTTGGTTTATCGGTTTATAAAGTTCATTTGGTTCATAAGGTTTATCAGTTCGTAAGGTTTATCAGTTCAATTGGTTTTTAAGGTTTATTGGTTCATAAAGTTCATTAGTGTATCAGTTAGTAAGGTTTATCAGGAAAAAAGTAAATTCAAATACACTGTTTCCTGTGTGAGATAACCTTTGTTAGGCACTTGTAATTTTCTTTTTTTTAAGTATATATAAATCATATACTGTCATTAAAATGCTCCAAACCAGACATACCCAAAATCCCCACAATTTATTATCCCCACAAATGGTTAAAGGGTGAGAAAAAAATAATAATACAGTTCCCAGGATATTAATGAATAAATAGATATTGTTGAAGTCTTTAAGTTTTATAACGAGAGAGATTATCCAAAGAATAAAGGCTAGTCCCAAACTGAAACCGTATTGGAATAATCCTATTGAATCTATGAGAGTCGCAATTCCAGTATAATTATAATTTGGTCTTAAAATGCACTTTAATATCTTTGATTTTTCAGAGAGTATTGCCGATAATTCATCGTTTTTATTCGAGGGAACGTTGGTGTTGTTAGCTGAATTATAAATCGAATCAGATTTTACGCTATCCGTTTCTTCAATGTTTTTGACTAATGAAGTGCTGTCTATTGTGGATGAATTATCAATAGACGTAGAGTCTGCAACTATATGAGCGGTGTCAACTGCTACAGAATCAGTTGCAGGTGCCGCTTGTTCTGGTTTCAGACAACCATGTGGAAAGAAAGGTAGAAAAAAAGTTAATAATAATCCTATTTGGAGTATTATTGAATAATTAATTTTCTTCTTCATAGTAAGTTTATGATATTAATTTTTGAATTATTGGCTGATCAGGTTTATAGAGTTCATTGGTTTATGGAGTTGATAGGTTTATAAGGTATAACAGATAGGTAATCCAGCTTGTGATTTAAAGTGGTCAAATTCGACCACTTTAAATTTAGGATTATGAACCATTTCCCATGTTCCTAGAAATTCAAGTGAATATCTGTTACGTAACCAGTTTTTTATGATATCGGCAGCACGACTTTCACTATCTTTGGCATTTGCCATATCAGTAAGTGATATATAATCACGCTCTTCAAAAGTTACAATTGTAATTTCAGTTTCTTGTACTGTAATTTTTGCCATTCAAGTCTTGTTTTAATTCGAGTCGCAAAATAATGTTTTTAAACAATAAAATACATCTGATATCAGTTTTGTTTCTGTCAATGTTATTTGACTATGTCCCAATGTACCCAATGTACCCAATGAACCCAATGAACCCAATAACCCTAATGAACCCTATAAACCAATGAACTTAATGAACCCAATGAACCCAATAAACCTATAAACTAAACCACGATATTCACAATCTTCCCTGGCACCACAATAATCTTTTTGGGTGTTTTTCCCTCCAAGTGTTTAGCCGTTTGTTCGTTTGCCATGGCTGTTGCTTCAACGGTTTTTGGGTCCATGTCGGCTGGTAGTTCCAGTGTAAACCGCACTTTGCCGTTGAACGAAATCGGATATTTGATATTCGATTCTTTCAAGTAGTCTTCATTACAAATAGGGAACGCGGCATCACACACTGTTTCTGCATTGCCCAGTGAGTGGTACAATTCTTCCGCAATGTGTGGAGCAAAAGGCGCCATTAATATTACCAATGGCTCAAGTATCTCTTTCTTGTTGCACTTCAATGTAAATAGCTCATTCACACAAATCATAAATGCCGACACCGAAGTATTGAACGAGAAATTCTCAATATCAAACGTGATTTTCTTGATGGTTTTGTGCAATGTTTTCAATTCTTCGGGAGTAGGAGCGGTGTCGTTTACCACCTGCTCGCCATCTTTATAGAAGAGTGACCATAAGCGTTTTAAAAAGCGATGCACACCGTCTATTCCGTTGGTGTCCCACGGCTTGGATTGCTCCAGTGGGCCTAGGAACATCTCGTAAAGGCGCAAGGTGTCAGCACCGTATTTCTCTACGATGTCGTCTGGATTGACCACATTGTACATGGATTTTGACATTTTCTCCACTGCCCATCCGCAAATGTATTTTCCATCTTCGAGGATAAATTCCGCATTTTTATATTCGGGCAACCAGTTTTTGAATGCTTCCAAATCC
>CAIUKZ010000290.1 GCA_903899865.1 uncultured Bacteroidales bacterium
AATTTCATATTGCTGTTTACCCGCTTTAAAATCCTGATTAGTATTTGCTTTTTTGTAAACCTATTTCAGGATTAGACATTTTTGCTAAACACAAAGACACTAAGACACAAAGACACAATTATTCGTATGATCTATTCTTATTTTGAACCTAATATCAAGAACGCAAAGAGAAAAACTCTAGAGTTTTTCTTTGTACCTTCGTGTCTTTGTGTCTTCGTGTTCAAAAAATGAAAGAAGCTGATGTGTCCTATGTGTTTTAAAAAAAATCTTTTGTGACTTTTGTGCTATAAATCTCCTCCTTTGCTTTCACCCAACCAATTCGTTATAGAACTCTAACTTACCACACCAGTATAACCCTTAGCACTTGGGATTAATTCAAATTTGTGTGTCGGCTTCAAACCATCTTCGTCCTGATGTGACACATAGATGATGGCTATTTGTTTTTCTGCTGCAATGGCATTCACCATTTCTACAAAAATTTGAGCATTATCATCATCCAATTCAATGGTCGGTTCATCAAGTATAAGCAAAGGCGGATGCTTGACCATGGCACGAGACACCATCACCATCCGTTGCTGTCCGATGGACAAACTTTGAAATGATTTACCTTCAAAAGAAGGACCAAGCATGGCAATCCATTCCTTTGCTTTGCGCCTTTGGATGTCTGTGGGCAGCTGATACAATCCAATAGAATCTACCATACCAGAAACAATCATATTTTCTACCGTGTCGTCATGCTTGAATAATTGTACCAATGAAGGCGTAAAATACCCAATTTGCTTTTTAATATCCCAAATGGTTTCACCTGAACCTTTTTTACGACCGAACAAAGTCATGTCCTGTCCATAAGCCTTTGGATTATCACCACTGATCATGGTTACCAGCGTACTTTTGCCTGACCCATTGGGACCTATCAACTGCCAAAACTCACCTTTCCTCACCGTCCAATTTACACCATCAAGCACCTGCTTATCACCATAACTGACCGACACGTCATTCAATTGGATTAGCGGATCAATGTCTATCTGAGTTTGGCTGTATTGTGTGGGAAGTTTGAAAACATGACGGGATGATGAATGTGTATCATTTGATGACAAAAAATCTACCTTTGACTGCACATTCACTATTTCATCTTGCTCATTGACTGTGAGCACATAATCAATATTGGATAACACGTCGCGTTTTCTGAAAAAAAGCTGTATCATCGTCAGTTGCTTCGACACATTTTCTAGCTGATGAGTAATAATGGCTTGGGTAGCTTTATCCACATTGGCATACACATCATCCAGCACTAGAAATGAGGGTTGCTGAGCAATTAGATATTCAAGGACCACTTTTTTCTGCTGACCGCTTGACATGGTCTGCAATCCTTGTTTGTTTTCTGCCGTGGAGACCACTATCCTATCGTGCCTCAACTCCTCATCCAGCATGCGCTCTACTGTAATGGTAGAAAACAAAGCTAATGAGCCAGTGCTTAGGTTAAGGTAATCATTCAAAAAATCATCGGTGATGATACGATTGATAACCAGCTTCTTATTAGACGCATTGGAAAGATAGATACCTATATGACTATTGAGATACATAACCAAAAAATTATAATGAGCTAATATTTGTCTTCTCTGTTAATGTCTTATTTACCAAATCAGCATTCTGCCAGATAATCAAGGAAGTGCGAACACCTATTTCCAATGGCGAAGAGCCGGTGAGCAGAAATGTTGGATAAAACACACATGCTGAGATAATTTCAAAAACAGAGAAAGCGCTTAAAACAATTGACAATTTTGGCAAAAGGGCATTGATTTCTAGTGGGTTTTCTGTTCCAAAATCAATTATCAATGGTTTGCCATTGGGGATGAT
>CAIUKZ010000291.1 GCA_903899865.1 uncultured Bacteroidales bacterium
GTTCTGAGGCGAGCGGTGCTTGTTTTTGGCAGGAGACGGTAGTACTGTAGAGAAGAGTGGCAGAAAAAGCAAGAGAGAGGAGGGCCAGCGCGCTGCGGTAAGGGCAGAATTAGTTAACGAAAATTACACAAAAACACGATTACAGGGTCAAGCTTCTTATAACGATTTTTGCAGAGAGAGAGAAGAAAGAAAAAAAAATCAAGCAAAAACAGAATTATCAATCAAAAATATTTTTTCACCCCAAAATTTACTCATTTATCTAATGAAATAAATCCTGATATATCTGAAATTGTATTTTAAAGGCCGTTTCATAGATATCAAGCTTTATTTTGTAATCGAAATGCTTCAATAGTTCTGTCCAGCGGAAGTCGATGGGGTGCTCACATGACCAACTTTATTAAAATGGCTAGATAGCAGTAAGAATTAAGGTATGTCAAAAACTTCCTTCAGTAAGTTTGCTTGTTATTAGTGTAGAAAGGCAATGAACGTTGGTCTTCGAATGAAATTGTGATTGGATCGGGACGAATTTTGCTTCGGTCGACACTGTCTGCTAATTATAATATGAACGCTACCTCTGAAGCCAAATTAAAACATATTCCGCCATCTATTGTTGCGACGAGTGAATTGGCTTTATTTGTTTGCTAGTTAAACTGATTTTACGAAGCTGTGATTCAGAATATGGTCACCTTCGCTCTTTCTGCTTATTGGTATCATGCTATTTAGTTAGGCTATATATTATTAGATAGGAGAGTCTGCACTTTTTAATGGCCCTAGCTATAGCCAAAATCCTATATGGAGGACAGGAAATGCGTTTTATGCCACACATTACATTAGCTTTGATGCTAAAATCATCCTGTATTAGATTCGAATGAATGTGATTAAGTGTTCCTATGACCCATTACTTTGAGAACAGAAGATAGGAGTAGACTGGGTGACTGGGTCTATTGATAATATAAAATGCTAGATATTTCTCTTAACTACTAATTAAGCAAAATACGCATCAAACATCTTCATATGGACCCTTGAAGCACTTAAAACAAGCCCCACCCCTTCCAACGGATTTCTACCTTGAAGATGCGACCTGTACATGCCGATTGTCAAGATGCCATGCGAATGCTGTCAGAAGTTAATGAAGTTCAAGTCAACGAGGCTTTTGCCAACGAGAATGGAGAAGAAGACAGTAGCGATGAGGAAAGCGTAGCGTTTGAAATGGACGATTACGAAAATCTGGAAGATATAGTCGACTTACATGAATTGTTTGAGTAATTATATTAGCGCAATATGTGAAAAATATACAACAGTTGAAATCGTCTTACCCTTATATTTAAGGGCTTTCCACGTATTGCAAGGATTGTATTGTAGTTCTCAAGAGCCCAATATATTTCGTTAGAAATATTCCCGTTCAAAAATTCATGAATTCAACAATTCAAAATGTCGACTGAAATCAATTAATAAGCAAAAATTGGACAGCACAGAAAACATTTAAAAACGAATCATTTCGTCAAAAAACAATGCAGTGATCATATTTGAATGTAACACTAATAATCCACCTTCTTTTTATAATAAAAAGATAGCGTAGAATTGATATAATAATTACCATTTTTTGAAAGATTTAGTGACGGGGGCTCTTTGGATCAGTCAAATCGTAATTGCTCCACAAGTGAATAAGAATAAGGGCTTTCCACAGCTTCGAAGTATTTAATGATCATGGAAATGTTGAAAATACATTCAGCGATAATTTTTCAATAATTAAATTAAGTGCATTATTAAAAATCGTTAGAAATATTTTTGCCATATAAATTTGTTGTTAAAA
>CAIUKZ010000292.1 GCA_903899865.1 uncultured Bacteroidales bacterium
CAAAATCAACTACCTTAACATGCAGTTAGCTACAATAGAGCAGCTGACTAAGCCTACTTCCACATCTCCGGCCAATAGTCTATTAATTCCTTTTGATGACCTGTAATTGACAATATGAGAGCATTATATTGCATCTTTCTGCTGATAATTTCCAATACCTTCATGACTTTAGCTTGGTATGGTCATTTGAAGTTTAGCCAAATGGGTCAGTTGAGTAAACTTGGAATATTCTCAATCATCCTTATCAGTTGGGGTATTGCTTTTTTTGAGTATATTTTTCAAGTGCCAGCTAATAGAATCGGATTTGTTGATAATGGTGGTCCGTTTAGTCTTTGGCAACTGAAAGTGATACAAGAAGTGATTACGCTTATGACGTTTTCAGTATTTGTAATTTTTGTTTTCAAAACAGAGACCTTAAGATGGAATCACTTAGTTGGATTCATTTTTTTGATTTTAGCTGTTTTTTTTATTTTTAAGAAGTAGAAGTGACTGCCGAATAAAATTGTTGTTGAAAACTTTCTCTAAAACCTCCATTTTTGATTGATATTCCATTTGTCAGAGTCGAAAGAAAGTAGTACTTTTGCACCAATTTGGACCTACCCTAAATTTTCCTTGAAATGAAGGAGAAACTCGCTGATGTTCAAATTAAAGCACATCATCAGAATCCTGATTTTGACATTCAATAATAACAATCTACTATATATTTATGCAAGAGTTCAAGCCCCTACATTTAGTTCTAGAAGATGGAACTGTTTTTAAAGGTAAGTCATTTGGTTACGAAAAAGCCGTAGCTGGAGAAGTAGTTTTTAATACGGCCATGGTAGGCTATCCAGAAAGTTTGACGGATCCTTCCTATTCGGGTCAGCTATTGGCAGTTACATTTCCTTTGGTTGGCAATTATGGTGTTCCCAACGACACAATAAAGGATGGACTTTCAACTTTTTATGAATCGGAAAAAATCCAAGCATCAGGCTTAATTATTTCCGATTTTTCTTTTGAATATAGTCATTGGAATGCAGGCAAAAGTCTGAGTGACTGGTTGAAGGAAAACAAAACACCTGGTATTTTTGGAGTGGACACGCGTGAATTGACCAAGCTGGTTCGTGAAAAAGGAACAATGCGTGGAAAATTTGTTTTTCCTGATGGTGAGGATATTGATTTTATTAACCCTGACGATGAAAACCAGGTTGCAAAGGTTAGTTGCAAAGAAGTAATCACTTATGGTAACGGTAAACATAGAGTACTCCTGGTTGACTGTGGAGTGAAACATAATATCATACGTTGTCTTCTGAATCGCGACACTACTGTAATCAGAGTGCCGTGGGATTATGATTTCAACCACATTGAGTTTGATGGATTGTTTATTTCCAACGGTCCTGGTGATCCTGAATACTGTCAAGATACAGTAAAGCATATTCAGAAAGCAATGGAAACAGGTAAGCCCATTTTTGGAATATGTATGGGTAACCAATTGCTTTCTGTGGCTGGCGGTGCTAAAACATATAAACTGAAATACGGTCACCGCAGTCATAACCAGCCAGTGCAATTGGTAGGTACTCAGCGTGCATTTATCACTTCTCAAAATCACGGTTTTGCGGTTGATACCACTACTATGTCTTCTGATTGGGAACCATTATTCATCAACATGAATGATAATACCAATGAAGGTATTCAGCATAAGACCATGCCTTGGTTTTCCGCTCAGTTTCATCCTGAAGCTGCTTCAGGACCTACTGATACGGAGTTCTTATTTGATGTATTCATCAAAACACTTTCTACTTTCAGCAAGAGCATTCCTGTAATGATAGAGGAGGAGTTGACATCTCGATTGAAAACTACTCATGAGGATAAGCAAATTAATAAAGGTGAGATTAAGAAAGTATTGGTACTTGGATCTGGAGCTTTAAAAATTGGCGAAGCAGGAGAGTTTGACTATTCCGGATCACAAGCATTGAAAGCATTAAAAGAAGAGGGTATAAGCACTGTGCTTATCAATCCAAACATTGCAACTGTACAAACATCTGAAGGAATTGCAGACAAGGTTTATTTCTTGCCAGTGACTCCTGATTTTGTAGAGAGAGTGATAGAGAAAGAGCGTCCTGATGGTATTTTTCTATCTTTCGGAGGGCAAACAGCACTGAATTGTGGTGTGGCATTGTTTAAGAATAAGATTTTTGAAAAATACAATATCCGTGTTTTAGGTACGCCTGTTCAATCGATAATTAATACAGAAGATCGCGAAATTTTCAATCAAAAGCTATCAGAAATTGATGTAAAATACATTAAGAGTGAGGCTGTTACCAATATTGCAGATGCAACCCGTGCTGCCAATGAGTTGGGCTATCCTGTGATTGTACGTGCTGCTTATGCGTTGGGTGGTTTGGGAAGTGGATTTTGCGACAATGATGAAGAGTTGAAAACCCTTGTTGATAAAGCATTTGCTTATTCACCACAAGTGTTGGTTGAAAAATCGCTCAAAGGCTGGAAAGAGATAGAATACGAAGTGGTGCGTGATAAATATGACAACTGCATCACAGTTTGTAATATGGAAAACTTCGATCCACTAGGAATTCATACTGGTGAAAGTATCGTAGTAGCTCCTTCTCAAACATTGACAAACAGCGAATATCACAAACTGCGCGAATTGGCTATACGTATCATTCGCCACATAGGTATTGTAGGTGAGTGCAATGTTCAATATGCTTTTGATCCATTCTCAGAAGATTATCGTGTGATAGAAGTGAATGCTCGTTTGAGCCGTTCGTCTGCTCTTGCTTCTAAGGCTACTGGTTATCCATTGGCGTTTGTAGCAGCTAAACTAGGCTTGGGCTACGGACTACCTGAGTTGAAAAACTCAGTAACCAAAGATACTACCGCATTCTTTGAACCAGCATTGGATTATATCGTATGTAAAATTCCTCGTTGGGATTTGGGTAAATTTCAAGGTGTTTCGCGCCTACTTGGAAGTAGCATGAAATCTGTGGGTGAGATAATGTCCATTGGTCGAAATTTTGAGGAAGCTTTCCAAAAAGGTCTTCGCATGATTGGACTAGGTATGCATGGTTTTGTTGCCAATAAGGATTTTTATTCTGATGATTTAGACGCAGCACTCAATCAGCCAACTGACCGTAGAGCGTTCTATTTAGCACAGGCATTGCACAGTGGATATACCGTGGACAGATTACATGAATTGACACGAATTGACCGTTGGTTCCTTCACAAGTTAAAGGCTATAGTGGATAAAGAAAGTGAATTGGAAGCCTTTAACTCAATCAATGAATTGCCAGACAGCTTGTTGCGCCGTGCTAAAGAAATGGGATTCTCAGATTTCCAAATCACACGTCTTGTGACTAAATGTGATCCAAACGATGTAGAAGAGCTAAATAAAATAACTCGTGCCAATCGTATTAGTCGTGGTATCCTGCCTGTGGTTAAGCAGATAGATACATTGGCTGCTGAATACCCTGCTCAAACCAACTATTTGTATTTGACTTATGGAGGTACTGCCACTGATATGAAATA
>CAIUKZ010000293.1 GCA_903899865.1 uncultured Bacteroidales bacterium
AGAAACTCTTCCTGCTAAAGAAATTGAAATGATATCTTTGGAGCGTAAATACAAAATGGATGATAGTTATTATACATTATTTCTTCAAAAGCGGGCTGAGTCAGAAATATTGAAAGCATCCAACTCACCTGACAATATTATACTTGATAAAGCCAGAGTCACAGCTACAACAAATTCTGATGTGCCTTCAAAAAACACCATGAAGTATTTGCTTTTTGGGTTGCTTATTCCTGCTCTTTTTGTAGTTGCAAAAGAACTGCTTAATAATTCTGTTCGTTCTTCGAGAGATGTAGAGAAAAATTCCCCTTTTCCCCTTATTGGTGCTGTACGTCACACACAAAGCAATGACCCAATGGTCGTTGCAAAGAATCCTCGTTCGGCATTCGCTGAGATGTTTCGGGTTATTCGGACTCGTGTTGAGTTTATCGTCAAGCGAAAATCAGACGTGATGATTATGATTACTTCTACTGAGTCAGGTGATGGAAAAACTTATTTCTCTATTAATCTTGCAGCTGTATATGCCATGATAAGTCCGAAGACGGTGCTTGTTGATATGGATATTAGAAAACCATCTGTTAATCAAAGATTTAATGTTCTTCAGGCAAATGGAGTGAGTAACTATTTGATTAATCAATGTACACTTGATGAAGTCATCCTTAAACTTCCGGGAGTAGATTTTGATATTTTACCAGGTGGAACTATTCCTCCAAATCCTGGAGAATTAGTAAGGTCTGAGAAGATTGTAGAGATGTTTGCAGAATTAAGGAAGCGTTATGATTTCATAATTGTGGATACGAGCCCTATTGGGATTGTGACGGATGCGTATGCCTTGGCCTCTTTGTCAGATGTAAATCTCTTTGTGGTTAGAAATGAAAAAACAAATAAAGGATTTTTCAAGCGATTGACCAATCAGTTGAAGCTCGATAAAATACCTCACATGTACACCGTGATGAATGACGTAATGACGGATGGAAAACGCTATTCGAAGTATAATTCTTATGGCTATCGTTCTTATTCTTATGGTTATTCTTATGGTTATTCTTATGGATACTCTTATGGTTACGGTTATGGCTACACTTCCAAACGCAGGAAAGAAGCGGCGGCTAAGTACACCAAGTATTATGACGATGACAGTGAAATTTAATTCAAATTCAAATTATTTTTATTTATGCAAAAAGTTGCTTTAATTACAGGGATAACAGGTCAAGATGGTGCCTATTTGGCTGAGTTACTATTGAAAAAGGGATATATAGTTCATGGCATCAAGCGTCGTTCGTCTATGTTCAATACCGATAGGATTGACCATTTATATCAAGATCCACATGTGGATAATCGGAATCTAATGCTTCATTATGGGGATATGACAGATTCTATGAACCTGACTCGTATCATTCAAGAAACACAACCAGATGAGATTTATAATCTTGCAGCAATGAGTCACGTGAAGGTTAGTTTTGATACACCAGAATATACTGCTAATGCAGACGGAATTGGAACATTAAGACTATTGGAGGCAGTTCGTCTTTTGAATTTAACAAAGAAGACTCGCATTTACCAAGCTTCTACATCCGAACTTTATGGATTGGTGCAAGAAGTTCCTCAAAAAGAAACTACACCTTTCTACCCTCGCTCTCCTTATGCAGTTGCAAAGATGTATGCCTACTGGATTACCGTCAATTATCGTGAAGCTTACGGTATTCATGCAAGCAATGGTATTCTTTTTAATCATGAATCTCCTTTGAGAGGTGAGACATTTGTAACTCGTAAAATCACTCGTGCAGCAGCTCGTATAGCTATGGGTATGCAACAAAAATTATTTCTTGGAAACCTATCTTCCAAGCGTGACTGGGGACATGCAAAGGATTATGTGAAGGCAATGTACCTCATTCTTCAACAAGAAACCCCTGATGATTATGTAATAGCTACAGGAATAACTACGGAAGTAAGAGAATTTGTCCGTATGTCTTTTGCAGAAATAGGAGTGGAGATTGCATTTAAGGGTGAGGGTGTGGACGAAAAAGGTTACATTGCTTCTGTAAATGATGACTTGTTTGTAGAACGTGTAGGTGCAGAGTTTCTTGAAAATATAAAGTTGATAAGTGGACCAGTGGTTGAAGTAGATGCTGCATATTTCCGTCCTACAGAGGTAGATTTGTTGATTGGTGATGCTACCAAGTCAAGAACCAAACTGAATTGGACACCTAAATATGACTTAAAAGGACTTGTCGAAGATATGATGCAGTCCGATGTGAAATTGATGAAAAAGGAAACTTATTTGAAAGAAGGTGGGTTTAATGTGTTGAATTATTTTGAATAATTAGCTGTAAACGAAATGGATAAGAGTTCAAAAATATACATAGCTGGTCACAACGGCATGGTCGGTTCTGCAGTGAAGCGCAATCTTGAAAATAGAGGTTTTCAAAAAATAGTTACACGTTCGAAATCCGAATTAAATCTGCTGAATGAGAGCTCAGTAGCTAGCTTCTTTGAATCAGAAAAGCCTGAATACGTAGTTTTAGCAGCTGCCAAAGTTGGTGGAATTGTAGCTAATAATACTTATAGAGCCCAGTTTATTTATGAAAATTTGATGATACAGAATCATGTTATTCATCAAAGTTACTTGCATGGTGTCAAAAAATTGCTTTTTCTAGGTTCATCTTGTATTTATCCACGCATGGCGGAGCAGCCAATGCAGGAAGATGCTCTTTTGACTGGTTTGTTAGAAGCTACCAATGAGCCTTATGCAATTGCAAAGATAGCTGGAATTAAAATGTGCGAGGCATATCATTCTCAGTACGGTTGTAATTTTATTTCCATTATGCCTACTAATTTGTATGGTCCAAATGACAATTACGACTTAGAAAAATCTCATGTTTTGCCAGCCTTGATTCGTAAAATGTATCTTGGCAAGTTTTTGATGGAGAATAATTGGGAAGGTATAAAGAAGGACTTGAACCGACTTCCAATAGAAAATGTAAATGGTCTGTCCTCCGAATCAGATATTTTATCCATCTTGAGAAAATATGGAATAAGTTCAGTTGATGGAAAGGTGTCTATCACTTTGTGGGGAACTGGCTCACCAAAACGCGAATTTCTTCACGTGGATGATATGGCCGATGCATGTGTGCATTTGTTGTTAAATCATGATGCGCCTTCAACCATTCCTTCACACGTAAATGCTGGATGTGGAGAAGATGTTTCCATTAAAGAACTGGCAGAAATAGTTAAAATCAGCAGTTAATTATTCGGGTGAAATTATTTGGGATGTAGAAAAACCTGATGGTACTCCTCGTAAATTGCTGGATGTGTCTAAACTAAATAACCTTGGTTGGAAGCCATCTATAAATTTGGAAGAGGGGGTAAAGCAGGTAGTGTATTCATTAAACTTATAACGCATCAAAGACCTATATTCAAAATAGAAATTTTGCACAGACTAGGTTATGATTGTAAAATTGAAACGTCT
>CAIUKZ010000294.1 GCA_903899865.1 uncultured Bacteroidales bacterium
AACTGTCTGAACCCAATAAGAAAATACATAATCTTGCCCTGGCTGTACGGCCACTGTTTGTGACCAGATGGCTACTCCAGCCACCGTCGCACCATTGATTACCATTTGCTTACCAGCTCCCGAAGTATGATCTCCACAATTGGCAAAAGAAGAGTGCGGAGTTTGAGGACTGTTTTCCACAGCATATTTTCCTTCAGACATATTGGGAGGCTTGGGGCCAACAAATGGATTATAACTACTAGAAAATCCGGTATTTCCTGCTTCAAAATCGCCATTCGTAATTAAATTTGTGGAGCTAAGCGTTGTACCAGTTACTGTATATGTCCCACTCATAGCAGGTGTTACACCTGTGAGTGTCGGATTCTGACTGGTGGAGGTATAACCACTGGGGCCTGTCCACGAATAGTCGGTAACTCCAACTCCGGTACTGGTAAGCGACACATTGTTGGTCTGGCAAAACGTACCCCCACCACCAGCGGTAATGATAGAAGGATTGACCAATCCATAGCAAATCACATTCACCGTGGTAGCACCTGTGGAAGTTGACACTATGTTTTCATTGTTGTATATATCAACAGAAAGCCCTGCAATGAGACGAACATAAATGGTAGTAACGTTGACAACGCCACCAACCTGAGTCAAAGTGATAGGCGTGGATTGAAAACTAGCACCAGAAGTAGTAGAAATCTCATAATGAGTTGGGGGAGTAATCGTGATATTGGCAGACAAATCTGCACCACTCACCGTGAATGACTGTTGAGCGGATGGGCCATTACCCACATTATAACTAAAGCCAGAAATACTGGGCAATGAAGCAGTAATGGTAGGCACAGCCGATGCTGACAATGAAAAAATTGTCAGTAATAATAATAATTTGAGTTTCAATAAATTGTCTTTCTTGATTCTCATAATCGAATTTAACAGGTGCAAATTAAACTGGGAAATGGAGGCTTAATCAACAAAGATAAGCTAATAAATTGAACACAAATGATTTGCAATGTTAAATTTTTGAGGCAAAACCACTAATAACTTACTCCTGTTAGTACCTCTGAAGCTTTCCAAAGTTCGAATGCTGTTTCCTTATGATGTGAGAGCTGATTAGACTGTACTTTAATGGGATATCCTTTCATTTCGTTAAATCCATCAGGTCCATAATAATCAGCACCTTGCGCTTGAGGGTCAACGGCTGCTCTGATTTCTGGTAAAGCACCCATATCTGCTGGTTGTATGAATAGTTGCAGAAGTGGTCGCAACAGTGATTGCACCCATTTCGGCGCTATGTGATCAAACAAGTGGGTGTCTGACACACCCGGGTGTGCTGCCACTGCAATACAATCAATATTATTCACCTTCAAATAGCTATCCAACTCATAGGTAAACAACAGGTTAGCCAGTTTAGAGCGAGCGTATGACTTGAAGGGTGAATATCCACCATTTTCATATTGTAGGTTTGAGAAATCCATCACACCTGCCTTATGTGCCATACTACTTACGTTCACAATTCTGGACTTGGGAGTGGCTTTTATAACATCCATCAGTTGTGCGGTAAGTGCAAAATGCCCAAGGTGATTGGTGCCCAACTGCATCTCCAAACCATCCTTCGTCTTGCTATAAGGCACCATCATGATGCCAGCGTTATTGAGCAACACATGCAACTGGCTGTACTTTTGTTTGAATTCGACAGTGAAACTTTTCACCGACTTCAAATCAGTCAAATCCAGTTTCATCACATCAATTTTGGCATGGGGTATCAGTTGTAGCAACTGCTGTTTTGCCTGTTCTGCCTTTTGAGCATTTC
>CAIUKZ010000295.1 GCA_903899865.1 uncultured Bacteroidales bacterium
AAAGATGACATTGGCGAGGTGGGCAAATTTATGGACGAGTGCAAAAATCTCGGCATGCACGTACTGGGTCCAGATGTCAATGAGAGTGATTTGACATTTACAGTCAATGTAGATGGCAATGTACGCTTTGGTCTTGGGGGCGTAAAAGGTGTGGGTGAAGGTGCAGTACTTGCCATAGTGGAAGAGCGAAAAAAGAACGGAAAATTCAAAAGTCTTTTCGATTTCATCGAACGAGTAAATCTTACTGCATGTAACAAAAGGGCGGTGGAGAGTCTGGCACTAGCTGGTGGATTTGATTGTTTTGACGATGTGCATCGAGAGCAATTATTTGCCGAAAACAGCAAGGGAGAATTGGTATTGGAGACAGTATTGAGATATGGCAACAAATTTCAGACAGACATGGCAATGAGTAAAAACTCGCTTTTCGGAGGTATAGATGCTGTTGACATTTCCAAACCCGAAATACCATACGCACCAGAATGGTCGCCACTCGAAAAGCTCAACAAAGAACGTGACTTGATTGGCATGTATCTTTCGGCACATCCACTTGATGAATTCGAGTTTGAAATAAACCACATCTGCAATACCAACACCGCTCAACTGAAAGACCTTGAAGCATTACAAGGAAAAGCTATTCGCATAGGCGGAATGGTTACCAATCTTCGACATGGCACGTCCAAAACAGGAAATGCCTATGGCATTTTCACACTGGAAGATTATGTCGGGGGTTTTGAATTTGCGTTGTTTGGCAAAAATTACATCGAGTATAATAAATACATGATAAAAGATTTGTATCTTTATATCCACGCTGTGGTACAGGAAAAAGGTGCAGATTACAAATTCAAAAAGCCTGACACAGACCCAAATAAGACAAAAGAGTTAGAATTGAAAATTCAAAAAATTGAAGTTTTCACCGACATCAAAGACGCATTAATTGACAAACTCACTGTATCGGTTTTGGCGAATAAAGTAACACTTGATTTCGCGCATCAATTGACAGAATTGGTAACCAAAAACAAAGGAAGCATCAATTTATACATTCAGTTATTAGATGATTTTCATTCTTCACAAAGGGTAAAATTATTTTCTCGTCAGCATAGGTTTCAAATGACAAAAGAGTTTTATCATTTCTTAAAAAAAAGCAAAGAAGAAAACATTGTAGAAGACTTCAAGGTTAATTGATTAAATCAATAGGCTCATTCATAAACATTCACTTCAATAGACTGTTCTATGATAAAAATAACACAACCACTTAAAACTTAAAATTATGGCTTTAGAATTTACTGATGAAAACATCAAAGAAATTATCAATAGCGGCAAACCTGTAGTAATAGACTTTTGGGCTGAATGGTGTGGTCCATGCCGAATGGTAGGCCCATTGGTAGAAGAACTCGCCAAAGAGTATGAGGGACAGGTACAGATAGGAAAAATGAACGTTGATGACAATGTTGATACGCCAAATGAATATGGCATTAGAAACATCCCAACTATTTTATTTTTCAAAGACGGACAATTGCAAGACAAACAAGTTGGTGCAACTCAAAAGTCAGTATTGGCTGATAAAATCAAAGCCCTTTTGTAGCATTAAACTATAACTTCAGATAAAAATCCTTCACAAGGTCAGTAAACTCTGGAGTGTAATGATGTCTTTCATCGGTTTCAATACATAGTTGTGACACAGATGTATTACATTGAATCAAGCAAAACTCTAATAGCAGACGTTTTGCTTGATTGTTTGGTTTGGTACACACCTCCACCTTGGTCTTACAATAAACACCGACTTTGGCTGCATCTTGAATACATTGCAACCCTTCTTCAATGGGTAGAATGATGGCAATAATTCCATTTGGATGGAGAATAGAAGCCGATAGGGTAATTAACTCTAAGTGACTGAGACTTTCACCTGTGTGTCTTGCTAGAGAGCGACTCACCGTTGGGGCTTTTAATGAATTGACAAAGTAGGGAGG
>CAIUKZ010000296.1 GCA_903899865.1 uncultured Bacteroidales bacterium
CAAAACAAAAGGTAAATGTACCACCGACCACATCTCCATGGCAGGCCCATGGTTGAAATTCCGTGGCCATTTGGACAATATATCTGACAATATGTTGATTGGCGCTGTCAATGCATTCAATGACAAGACCAACACTGTACTGGATGCTACTAATGGAGAATACACCACTGTACCTGGATTAGCAAGAAAATATAAAGCTCAAAACTTAGGTTCAATAGTTGTTGCAGAAGATAATTACGGCGAAGGCTCATCGCGCGAACATGCTGCCATGGAACCGCGCTTCTTGAACGTAAAAGCTATCTTAGTAAAATCATTCGCACGTATTCACGAAACCAACTTGAAAAAGCAAGGCATGTTGGCGCTCACATTCATAGACAAAGATGACTACAATAAGGTCAGAGAGGACGATAAAATTAGCATTATCGGACTCACTTCTTTTGCTCCAAGCAAAAACCTGACAGTGAAATTAAGTCATAGCGATGGAAGTACTGATAGTTTTGAAGTAGCACACACCTACAATGAAGCACAAATAGGGTGGTTCAAAGCTGGTAGTGCATTGAATGACATGCAAAAATAAAAAGAGAGAAATAAAAACACTATAAATTCGAAAGAAATACAATGGAAAAAGATTATTTAGTTTACAAACTTTCTGAAACCATCAAATCTACTAGCCGAATTGAAAAAGACTTATTTACCCAATTCAATGTAAAACGTGGATTGCGTAATGAAGATCACTCAGGAGTGCTTGTTGGCCTAACCAAAGTAGGTGATGTAGTGGGCTATGAAAAACTACCTGAAGGTGGTCTAAAAGCAATTCCAGGAAAACTCATTTATCGTGGCATAGATTTGGAAGACCTTTGTAATGGATTTCAAAATGAAAATCGTTTGGGATTCGAAGAAACAGCATTTATTCTTCTATCTGGCTATCAACCTGATGCAGAAGAACTGAAGGTGTTTTCTAAACTTATAACAGAAAAAATGCCTTTGGAGCAAAAAGCTCGTATGAACATCATCGATCTTGAAGGGGATGACATCATGAATATATTGGCACGGAGCGTATTAGAAATGTACACATTTGACCCAAATGCCGATGACATTTCACGCGACAACCTCATCCGTCAATCCATAGACTTGATAGCTAAGTTTCCTACTATTGTAGCGTATGCATATAACATGTATCGCTTTAAACATGATGGATTAGCGCTGAACATTCGCCATCCAGATCCAAGCATGTCATTGGCAGAAAACTTTCTTTATTTAATGAAAGGCAGAGGCAATTACACAGAATTGGATGTCAAATTGCTTGACCTCACACTCATCTTGCATGCTGACCATGGTGGTGGTAACAACTCTACATTTACTGTACGTGTAACCAGTTCAACTCAGACTGACACCTACTCATCCATTGCGGCTGGTATAGGTTCATTAAAAGGACCCCTTCATGGTGGTGCCAATATAGCTGTGGTAAAAATGTTTGACCACCTTAAAATTGCCATCAAAAACTGGACTGACGTAAAAGAAATTGACACCTATCTGAAACGCATGTTGAACAAAGACGCTTACAACAAAAGTGGCTTGATTTATGGAATAGGACATGCGGTATATACCATTTCTGACCCAAGAGCTTTAATTCTTAAAGAAATGGCACGTAAACTAGCAGAGGAAAAAGGCTTACAAAAGGAATTTGCATTTATCGAACTGATAGATGAGCGCGCGATCAACGCATTTATGACTTTCAAAGGTGACAATATCAACAAGCAAGTATGTACCAATGTGGACTTCTATTCGGGATTTGTGTACCAAACACTGGGATTACCTACCGAAGTATATACACCCATGTTTGCCATGGCACGTATTGCTGGTTGGGCAGCTCACCGCATTGAAGAACTCAACTTTGCAAGCAAACGAATCATACGTCCTGCATACAAGAACGTAGGCGAACGCAAACAATTTATTCCATTGAAGGATAGATAATTTTAACCTGACAAAGGACGAAAGACGAAAGTCAAAAGTCCTTTGTCTGTGTATTGACTTCATTACATCCAGCTTTAAAATTTAATTGTGGAATAATGAATTGAGACAGCCAATATTTGGTTCAACCCCCATCTGACCCAATTATATCAATTATGAAAAGATTTGAGGAATTGCGTGTTTGGCAAAATGCTCGAACTCTTGTCAAGGAGATTTATAACCTAAACGCACATTGTAAAGACTTTGGATTTAGAGATCAAATTCAAAGAGCAGTTGTTTCAATAATGAACAACATTGCTGAAGGCTCTGAATCTGGCACTGATGCAATGTTTGTTAGATACTTGTATATTGCAAAAGGCAGTTGTGGAGAGGTGAGAAGTATGATTTATTTGGGAAATGATTTAGGCTATTACCCCAATGAAGTAATAGCACAGCTAATTTCCGACACAGTCAACATCAGTTCTAGCTTACAAAAACTAATTGAATATTTAAAACAATCAAATTCAAAAGCAAAACAATGCATTTAGCATTCTCAATAGACATTTGTCTTTTGACTTTTGACTTTTGAAAAACAAACAAAAATGAATAAAATTAAAGTAACAAACCCAGTAGTAGAGCTGGACGGCGATGAAATGACCCGCATTATATGGTCATTTATAAAAGAGCAATTGATTCTTCC
>CAIUKZ010000297.1 GCA_903899865.1 uncultured Bacteroidales bacterium
CCATTCGCAGTGCAAGAAGTAGCCGATGCATTAGAAGGCATGGACATACCTGTGCTTATCAAAAACCCTGTCAACCCCGATCTTGACTTGTGGATTGGAGCCATCGAACGCATTCACAATGCTGGCATCCGTCGCATTGGTGCTATACACCGTGGTTTTAGCACCTATGACAAAAAAATCTACCGCAATCTTCCACAATGGCACATACCCATTGAGTTGCATCGTCAGATTCCAAATTTGCCCATCGTCTGCGACCCTAGCCACATCGGTGGTAAACGCGAGCTTGTAGCACCGCTCTGTCAACAAGCCTTGGACTTGAATTTCGATGGTCTAATCGTAGAAACACACTGCAACCCAGAGAAAGCCTGGAGTGACGCTGCACAACAGGTAACCCCCGAAGTGTTGGAATTTATCCTACACTCACTGGTTATCCGAGACACTACCCAATCCACTGAAAACCTAGATGCACTTCGTCGCCAGATTGATGACATGGACAACAGTCTATTGGAGCTACTAGCACGTAGAATGCGCGTATCAGTAGAAATAGGTCTATACAAAAAAGAACACAATGTTCCCGTATTGCAAGAAAAACGCTATGACGAAATAATAAAAAAGCGAGTAGAGCAAGCCGAAAAAATGGGCATGGATCCCAAATTCATGAAAGCCGTATTGGTAGCCATTCACGAGGAGTCCATCCGTCATCAGATGGAATTGTAATTCTGCCGAGTTATTACCTGTAGTAATAAGAGAAAAAAAAACACCAACTGTCAGATTTTCTGATGGCTGGTGTTTTTTTCTTTGGGAGATTAAATCCGAATTAGTCATTAGGAGTTTTGAAAAAACGAACGAATGATTCCATGAGGGATAACCCCGCTCTTATTAGTCCAAGGGTTTTAAAGAAACCATTGACAACTAATAAGATAGCGATTAAGCATTTTCAAATGCTTAATTTGGGTTAAACCAACAGTACATAATAATGACCCTAAGTCATTTTTATGTCTACTGTTGTTAACACCTTTGCTTCAAACAAATAGTATCAATGAAACGAAGTCGAAATTGACACTATATTGTTTGTGCAAACGGTAATAGAATTTTAATCCCACTATTTCCCCCATGCTTTGATGCAGTAGGCATCGGTGTAGCTATGTAGATATATCTTACCATTTGCACCACTGGGTCGTGAGTTGGCAAAAGCTTGATCATCCTTGGGTGTAGCCACTCTTTTTAACAGTTTGCCTGTGTTAGGGTCTATCATGCCAAGGTCGCTATACCAGCGCTGATAGAGGATGCCGTCAATGATGGCTGCATCTGTGCCACCTGAACCATCTACATTGTAAATCACTTTACCAGTGTTGATGTCAAAAGCATTGAGATGGTCTATACAAATAGCTAGTAGCTTATTGTTATAACCAAATATCTGCATCACATTGTCATTCCCGCTTCCAAATCCAACTCCGTCATTCATGCTTACAGGACTACTCCATAATGGACCTCCCTTATCAGTAAAAGCATCGAAGCAATATACATTTCTGTCTTTGCCAACGAGTATTTTTCCATCGTGATAGCATATTCTTCCGAAGAATGTATTAAATACTGGGTCGTTAGAAATAACATGAGATGTGTACACACGAGTATTTGTAGTGAGGTTGTAGACTACTAGTACCATGTCCCATTTAGAATGCTCTAGAGAATCATCACAATTTACACTTACACCTAACATGTCGTTTCCATTGGGTGCTTTATATACATCAGTGAAGGTTATATAGCTTATTTCGGTGTTTTTAATTATATCCTTAGGGAGTTCGTCCTTGTTAATCACATTCATAATACTCAGATTTCCAGTCAAAATGTCGATTTTCAGAACATCCACTTTTTGTCCTGTTCGTGCATCTATATAGGCAGTATTTCCAAATCCCCTTACAAGATGACCGATTTCATTGTATCCACTAGGAAATGGTTTTACCCATAGGACTTTACCTGCTTCAATATCTATAGCATAGTAATAGGCAGATGTTGACTTATAATAATGATCAGCGCCAACTACAATATTTTGATTCTGATAGTAATAGCCCATGTTAAATAAATTAAGACTTTTCATAGGAGTAAAATCGGCAGTGCTTAGTTTCCATTTCTCTTTGCCTGTTTCTGTGTCAAGGCCGTGAATATTGGGAACTAAATCACCGTCAGGAGTACTGTGAAAAACTACTGTGTTTTTATAAATCGGATGACCCAAGCCTTTAGCACCTATTAAGTCTTTCCCACATATTCTATTTACCCATACCACCGCTGGGTCTTGACCTTTCAATGTATCATCTTTACAGCAGGCTGTGGCTATTGCCACAGCTGCTAGAATAAAGATTCGAAAGATTATTTTATGTATGTTTGCTTTCATCATTGCCGAAAGATTTATTTCCCCCATGCTTTGATGCAGTAGGCATCGGTATAGCTGTGTAGATATATCTTACCATTGGCACCACTGGGTCGTGAGTTGGCAAAAGCTTGATCATCCTTGGGAGTAGCAACTCGTTTCAGTAGTTTGCCTGTATTGGGGTCTATCATGCCCAAGTCGCTATACCAGCGCTGATAGAGGATGCC
>CAIUKZ010000298.1 GCA_903899865.1 uncultured Bacteroidales bacterium
GAAAATGGCTATTTAATCGGTCATGAGACGGATAATTTGGACGCAATAGAAAATGAATTAAAATTTCACGTGGACTGGTTGCGTGGGCAGAAAACAGGTTTTTTCGTAGACCAACGCGAGAACCGCTCGCTACTAGAGCGCTACTCAGCTGGCAAGTCGGTGCTCAACATGTTTTGCTACACGGGAGGTTTCTCTGTTTACGCCATGCGTGGTGGTGCCAAAGTGGTGCATTCGGTGGATAGCTCTGCCAAAGCCATGGAGATGACTGATACCAACATAGCCATCAACTTCCCCAATGACAATAGGCATACTTCCTACGCCGAAGATGCGTTTAAATTTCTCAATAACATAGAGCACTCGAGCACTCAGTATGATTTGATTATTCTGGACCCTCCCGCTTTTGCCAAACACCGCGATGCGCTACGCAATGCATTGAAGGGTTACAAACGGCTGAATGCAAAGGCATTCGAACAAATAGCCCCGGGTGGCATCTTGTTTACTTTCTCCTGTTCACAAGTGGTAAGTAAGGAGCAATTTCGCTTAGCGGTGTTCAGTGCTGCCGCTGAAAGTAAGCGCAATGTCCGGATTCTCCACCAACTATCCCAACCAGCCGATCACCCAATCAACATCTACCATCCTGAAGGAGAATATCTTAAGGGGTTAGTACTGTGGGTGGAATAGATTTAACTATTTTTTAACATTTTCCGACTAGTGGTAAATCGCCTTTCAACAGTCTTATAAGTATAGGAGGATATTGTCACGCGGTACAGTTTTTCAAAAAAATATGTTATACAACAGATAAGTGTATTTTTTACGCTTTTTCTTTCAAAATAATTTGGAATTAAAAAATCTGTGTTTATATTTGCAATCTCAATCATCACCATTATTCATTTTAAACCCAAAAATTGCCTATTGCCGATAATTACTCTTTAACCCCCAAAAATTAAAAAGTAATGAAAACTCTAAATCAGTTGACCGATGAAGAATTGGTTAAATTGTTTGAGGCAGGCAACAGCAAAGCGTTTGAAATCCTTTTATTGCGTCACAAAGCAAAATCGTATTCCTACATCTATATGATTGTGCGCAACAAAGAGTTGGCCGAAGACATTTTTCAAGACACTTTTATTAAAGCCATTGCCACTATCAAGCAAGGTAGGTACGTGGAATCAGGTAAGTTTCATGCGTGGATTAATCGCATTGCTCACAACTTGATTATAGATCACTTTCGCCGTCAGAAAAACGAAAATACCATTTCGGCTGATGGTGTGGAATATGACATTGTAAACAATGCCAAACTATCGGAGAGAAGCTACGAGGATACAATGTCTAACGAACAAGTAATGACAGATGTAGTGCAACTGGTGCAATATCTACCCAAATCTCAGCAAGAAGTAATACGGATGCGCTACTTCGAAGACTTGAGCTTCAAAGAAATAGCCGACCAAACAGGTGTAAGTATCAATACTGCACTCGGACGTATGCGGTATGCACTAATGAATATGCGTAAAATTGCAGCAGAAAAAGACATGGTATTGGAGTTGAAATAATTTTTTTCAAAAAAAGTATAGTGCGTTTATACTATTACAGGAGTAGGTGCGTTTTAAATTTGTAAACAATCTAAATTTAATGCGCCTATGCAAAAAAACACTACTTCCGTAAAAAATACTGATAAAATATCTGATAAGAAACGAGTGGAGACATCATCTGAGTTTGGACCAAAAAACTCTACTCTTAGAAACATTCTACAGTTTGCGGCTGCTTATCAAGCAGAAAAGATTTCAGAAGATCAGTTTGTTGGGTTAATTTTGAATTAGAAAACAATGGTTGGAGCCATCTCGATTTTTCGGGGTGGCTTTTTTTTTGTGTTCTAGGTTGATTTGTTATTCGTCAATGTGAGAAAGCTAACGCTCGGTCAAGTACATTTGATTTTTGCAGTCAGTCAAAACCAGCATTGAACATCCAAAAGAGCTTGCCCTTTTCCACTGCACCGCACCAGAATAGAATCTCGACATTATATACACAGTTATTTGAAACAATTAAAATAAACTGACTAAATTTGTAGCTGACAAAAATAATGTAAACCATTTAACAGGATTAAGCAAGTATTGAACCTGAAAGTGATTAAACAAACAAAGTCAAACAAGAAAGTAAATGAAACGAGTCCAACATATTCTACTTAATCGTTGCAATAAAAGAACCTTGGCTATTCTGCCTAATCAAATGAATCAGATAAAATCATAGTTTAGACAAATGAGTAAAACGAAAGATAATAAAGATGAAAAAGCATTAATGCGTTCTTCTACTGCAGAGTATTTAACTTTCATTGCAGCTACTGGAGAAGGAGGCGTTGAAGCCATTTATGCGGATGAAAATATTTGGCTATCACAAAAAATGATGGGAACGCTGTATAGTATTGAAACGCATACCGTTAATTATCATTTAAAAAAAATATTTGCCGAAAACGAATTGGATGAAAGTTCAGTTATTCGAAATTTTCGAATAACTGCCCCGGATGGTAAAAATTATAATACGCAGCACTACAATCTTTCTGCAATCATTGCGGTAGGTTACAAAGTAAATTCAGAACGAGCGGTACAGTTCAGAAAATGGGCTACCCAAATAGTTCAAGAATTTACTATTAAAGGTTTTGCCATGGATGATGAACGTTTAAAAAATGACGGTTCTATTCTTGGAAAAAAATATTTTGAAGAACAACTCCAGCGGATAAGGGAAATTCGTTTGAGCGAACGTAAATTCTATCAAAAGATAACAGATATTTACAGTACAGCATTAGACTATGATATTACAGCTAATGCAACAAAACGATTTTTTGCTACGGTTCAAAACAAGCTACATTGGGCTATACACGGGCAAACTGCAGCCGAAGTAATTGTAAACAGAGCTAGCCATCAAACTGAAAACATGGGGTTAACGACTTGGAAAGATGCTCCAAATGGGAAAATACAAAAGTTTGATGTGAGCGTTGCAAAAAACTATTTGTCCGAAAATGAAATGCAACAATTGCAACGATTAGTTTCGGCTTATTTAGATATTGCAGAAGATATGGCTATCCGACAAATTCCCATGACAATGGAAGATTGGGAAAGTCGGTTGAATAAATTTATTGAAGCTACCGATAGAGAAATTTTACAAAACGCAGGTATGGTAACTGCTGAAATAGCCAAAGCTCACGCAGAAAGCGAATTTGAAAAATACAGAATCATCCAGGACCGATTATTTGAAAGTGATTTTGATAAGGAAATGAGAAAATTAATAGACAAGAGAAATAATGATGAATGATGAATTTTCCAGCAAAACACCCATTCATATTTAAAAGATTGATGTGTTCGAAGTGTTATAAAAGATTCTTTTGTGACTTTTGTGGTTTAATTTTCTCTTTGTCATACAAGCCAATTTGCCAATAGGCAAAACTATGTGTCCTTCGATTTCATATTTAAAAGATTGACGTATTCAATGTGTTATAAAAAGATCTTGTGTGCCTTTTGTGGTTTTCCATCCTAATTTTGTGTTTTGCTAATCTCATTCGTTATAGAATCATTTTTTTACTAAATTTGTAGTCTAAAAACAAACGACTATGAAGAGAATAATATCTCCCTCCTTATTGGCTGCTAATTTTGGCAATTTGCAGACCGACTGCGAGATGATAAATGCCAGTGAGGCAGCGTGGTTACATATTGATGTAATGGATGGTACTTTTGTGCCCAATATTTCATTTGGATTTCCAGTACTGGAGGCTGTGAAGAAACATTGCACTAAGATGCTCGATGTGCATTTGATGATAGTCAACCCAGAGAAGTATGTAGAGCGATTTGCTGCGGCTGGTGCTGGGATGATTACTTTTCACCAAGAAGCTACCCCCCATCCATTGGAAGTGATAGAGCAAATACGAAAAACAGGTGCCAAAGTTGGTATCTCTATAAATCCAGATGTGGATGTACAAGTCCTAGAACCGTATGTGGACAAAGTAGACATGGTGCTGCTGATGACCGTATTTGCGGGCTATGGCGGACAGAAATTCATTCCCGAAAGTTACGACAGAATAGCTCAGCTGTGTGACATTATCCGACGTAAAAATGCCAACTGCATGGTGCAAGTGGACGGAGGCGTAAATGTTGCCAATGCCCAAAGCCTATTTGATGCAGGAGTCAATGTATTGGTGGCTGGTAGTGCTGTTTTTGGTGCTGAAAATCCGAAGGAAATGATTCATCAACTGCTCAATGCATAAATGAACAAAAATGGAGGAAATTGAATACCGAACCGACAAAGTATTTACACCCGAAAGCCTAGAATCGCTGTTTTTATCTGTTGGGTGGTCATCGGGGCATTATCCCGAGAAATTGGTGGTAGCTATGCGCAATTCTGCTACTGTTGTTTCAGCTTGGAGCGATGGTCAGTTGGTAGGGCTGATAAATGCGATGGATGATGGTGTGATGACGGCATATATTCACTTTTTGCTGATAAGACCTGATTTTCAGGACAAAGGAATAGGGCATGAATTAGTAAAAAGAATGACCGAACATTATGCCGATTATTTGCGAATTGTGCTTATCGCTTACGAAAAAGAGGTAGGGTTTTATGAACGCCAAGGTTTTGAGATAGGAGACGAGAAAGTACCTATGTTTGTCACCTCGCTTTGGACTTGATGCCATGATAGACTTCCTCCATCGGACACCATTTATCAGGTTACTTCTACCACTGGTCACAGGCATAGTGGTTTGTCAGTTGGTGGTTATGTCTGATTGGATGTTGATGGGGCTATCCGCGATGGGGGTATGCTTGTGTGGATATTCATTTTTCATCAAAGATATTAATTTTCAATATAAATTCCGCTGGCTTTTTGGCTGCGGAATTTTTTTATTCCTTTTTGCGATGGGTTGCTATTTGGTGGATAAGCAAAACCATAAGAATCAGTTCACTGCATTGAATGAGAAGGGAATTTTCAAGGTAGAATTAATCGCCTCACCCATAGAAAAATCAAAAACCTACCTTTGCAAAGTGCAAGTAAAAGGTCTTTATAAAAACCACCATTGGCAATCGCAGTCAGGAAAAGCCATCGTTTATATCCAGAAAGACAGCGCTGTAACACGCTTGCTGTACGGCGACCAATTGATGATTGGCACAACCTTCAAACCACTTCAAAAACCTCTCAATCCTGATGAGTTTGACTATGCCACTTACCTCCAACGACAAGGAATAGGTGCTACCTGCTATTTGCCCAGTGGAACATGGACGGTGATGGGTCATGATTCTGCGTTTTCAGTTTTTCGAATGGCAGATATGTGTAGGTTGAACCTGCTAGAGGTGTACAAGCGCTTTAATATTTCGGGTGATGAATATGCCGTAATAGCAGCTCTGACGCTAGGATATACGGATGCACTTCAGCCCGAACTGCGTGCTGGTTATAGTGCTACTGGCGCGATGCACATCCTGTCGGTGAGTGGACTGCACGTCGGGGTGATTTATGCAGTGCTGTTGTTTTTGCTTGGATGGATGGGCAAAACAGAACGAGGGAGAATAATCAGAGCGTTGTTGATTCTTTGTTTTCTTTGGATTTATGCCTTCATTACTGGTCTATCGGCAGCGGTGGTGCGCTCTTCGTTGATGTTCAGTTTTGTTGTGATTGGCACTTGTATAAACAGAAAATCACTGATATATAACACTATTTTCATTTCCATGTTTATTACCTTGTTAATCAATCCGTTTCTGCTTTTTGATGTAGGTTTTCAACTTAGCTATGCCGCGGTGTTGAGCATAATCTTTTTTCATCCTATGCTAGCCAAAATTTATTCTCCGAAAAGCAAACTCGGGAAATTTTGTTGGGAAATGGTGTCTGTTTCCATTGCGGCACAATTGGCTACCACGCCTTTTACACTTTATTATTTTCAACAGTTTCCCAATTATTTCCTGTTAACCAACTTGATAGCCATTCCATTATCGACCTTGGCAATCTATCTAGCAATCGGTCTGTTTGTATTTTCATATATACCATATATTTCTAGTTTAGTGGCATTCCTGCTAAAGTGGTGTACTTGGTGCATGAATGAAAGTATCATATTTATCCAGCATCTGCCTTTTTCATTGAGCGTAGTTTCACTTACATTGATTCAGACGTGTCTGCTCTTTGGAGCAATTATGTTGTTTTCTACCTATTATTTCAATCGAAAATTTGCTCCATTATTTCTAGGATTGTTACTCCTGCTCTGTGTTGTTGGATTAGATATAACTCAGACTTACAGCACCATGACCTCCAACCATCTTATTGTATATGCCGGTCAACGACACACCCACATCAACCTCATTAACCACAAAAACAACAAAGTCATCACTACAGATAGTGTAGAAGCATCTAAAATTGCTAACAATTATTGGCGAAAACATAAGTTAGAAATGCCTACTTACTATTGCCCCACACAGATACACGCTATGAGTTTTGGCAAGAAAACAATCGTGGTGTTAGATAGTCTCCTACTCACAAAGCGAACATTGAAGGCACCGTTGCATGTGGACTATCTAATAATAGGTAATAGGATGAAACCTCGAATTGATAAAGTGCTTGAAAACATCCTACCAAAGACCATTATCATTGATAGGAATATTTCCAAATGGTATGCCAACGATGTAATAAATCGATGCAAAGAACGAGGAATAGCCACCTATTCAATCTCAGATCATGGCGCATTTATACTCACATCCTATTCTCAACAATGACTTTGTGGTTGAAACAACATTCATATCCATTTTTTTGTTACTTTTGTACATCAATTAAACTAAAAGAAATGATAAGTAAAATAATTGCTGAAGACCTGATACATAAGGTTAAGAAAGCAATCTCAGAAGTCGAAAAAGTTGCAATTGTGGCCCATGTCAGTCCAGATGGCGATGCGATGGGTGCTGCATTGGGATTATGGCATTATCTGATGACTATTGAGAAAGAACCAGTAGTGATTGTACCAACAGCATTTGCTGATTTTTTGGCTTGGTTGCCCGGTGCTGATCAAGTGTTGATTTATGAAAACGACAAAGTCAAAGCTGACGAGATATTTGCCACTACAGATTTAATCATTGCGGTGGATTTTAACATCCCTAAGCGAATGGCTAAGATGGCGGATGCTGTTTTGGCATCGCCGGCTGACAAAATATTGGTGGATCATCACTTGGATCCAGGTGATTTTGCCAGTGTGGTGGTTTCCTACCCACAGATATCATCCACCAGCGAAATGATATTCAGACTTATCTGTCGCATGGGCGATTTTGCTAAAATCAATCTTGCTTGTGCCGATTGTATTTATACAGGGATGATGACTGATACGGGTGGATTTACATACAATTCGAGTAAGATGGAGATTTACACCATCATTGCCGAATTGATAAAAATAGGGGTGGATAAGGATGATATATATCGACAGGTGTACAATACTTATTCTGCAGATCGTATCCGACTGATGGGCTATTGTCTAAACAA
>CAIUKZ010000299.1 GCA_903899865.1 uncultured Bacteroidales bacterium
CATGTGGATGCATTGTTGGTGATAAATAATGAGAAATTGAAGGAAATACATCCTGACTTGGAACTTTCTAACGCATTTGCCAAAGCCGATGATGTGCTTACCAATGCAGCCAAAGCCATTGCAGAAATAATAACCGTTCCGGGCTATATCAATACTGACTTTGCCGATGTGTACAGCATCATGAAAGACGGCAATGTGGCTATTATGAATACTGGTTTTGCTTCGGGTGAGAATAGAATTACCAAAGCGATTGATGATGCATTGGTATCACCACTATTGAACACCAGTGACGTCAGTGGGGCAAGCAAGATATTGTTGAGCTTGTATTGTTCTACTACCGACCAAATAAAAATGGAAGAAGTGGAGCAAATCCACGACTTTATGAAGAAAGTGGGCGACAATGTGCAAGTTATATGGGGTGCAAGCTTTGATGACTCATTGGGTGAACGTGTTAAAATCACACTCATTGCCACTGGTTTTGATGTGAGTGACATCCCTGGCATGCCAAAGTCATTGGTTGAAAAACCTCAGCCACAAACAACTTCTTCTCCAAAAGTGATACACAGTTATGAGTCTGCTCAACCAGAGCTAAGTGCTTCACCTGAACCCGAATTACCAAAACCGATTGTGGATATGGATTTATCTTCTATTACGGAATTTGATTCAGAAGAGACAGCACCTAAACCAGATACTGACAAAGCATTCGAAATGTATTACGGAGCTGGATCAAAAGCCCCCGCCGAACCCGAACCAGAGCCCTCGCTTCCTACAATCACGCTAGACGACTTAGAAGACGAAGCCACCCTAAAAGAAGTAGAGAACATACCTGCCTGGAAACGTAAATTGATGAGAGGATAATAATACCAACCGTAGACATAAAAATAAAATGGATTTATTCGATACAATTAGCAATGATATAAAAACAGCAATGATAGCGCGTGACAAAATTGCGTTGGAGGCATTGCGTGGTGTGAAAAAAGAATTTCTTGAGGCCAAAACAGCGAAAGGTTCAGATGGAACACTTGCTGACGAATTGGCGGTAAAAATTCTGCAAAAAATGGTGAAGCAACGCAAAGAGTCTGCACAGATATTCACAGAGCAAAATCGACCTGAATTGGCTGAAAATGAGTTGGCAGAACTAAAGGTGATAGAGAAATATCTGCCTGCACAGATGTCTGATGCAGAACTTGAAGCGGCAGTGCAAGAAATAATTGCAACACTTGGAGCCACAGGGCCTCAAGACTTGGGCAAGGTAATGGGAGTTGCCAGCAAACAATTGGCTGGAAAGACAGAAGGTAGATTGATTTCCGAAAAAGTAAAAGAAGTTTTAGGAAGATAATAATTGTTTTTTTGATGTTAAAGAGTCTCTTGGGTGTGAATTCAAGGGGCTCTTTGTTTTATGTCTCTATGTGGTTAAATTTCCAATGCTGGAACGCAAAATACGCAAAGGGCAAAAATCAACGCTGATTTATAACCACATAGACCACATAGATACATAGCAAACATGCATGAAGAAATTGTCATCCTATATACCAATGTGGTTAAATCTTCAATGCTGGAACGCAAAATACGCAAGCAACACAAATCAACGCTAATTTATAACCACATAGACCACATAGATACATAGCAAATCTGCATTAAGATTTCGATTTATCGAAGTCTGCTATGTGTACTTTATTGGATAAATTAACCAACCTTCTATTGTCATCCTATGTACCTATGTGGTTTAATCTCCAATTCTAGCACGCAAAATACGCAAAGGGCTCAAATGAACGCTGATTTATTCACCTGCTTCGTTCAGCATTATATCTATCACTTCATGATGTTTTAACCACATGTAAATAGCTATTTTTGCATAGAAAATCGGATTGTTTTCGATTTTCTATGCAAAAATAAGTAATCAATAAAAATTAATGTTATATTTTAGGCTTCCGATGTTTTCTAAAATGTAGTTCAAGCGTTCTTTGAGATTTTCGATGTTCTTATAGGCATCAAATGGCAACCAATTATACTTAATGAATCTCCAAAGGATCTCTATTTTGTTA
>CAIUKZ010000300.1 GCA_903899865.1 uncultured Bacteroidales bacterium
AAACAATAATTGTATGGCTATCGAAAAAGAAACAACACCTTCTACATCGCGATTTGCAAAATCAAAAACAGAATGGGCAAAAGCCATTGTGTGGTGTTTGTTGTACATACTTTTCATCATCTGGGTGGGGAGTTATGGTTGGTTGATACTTCTTCCACTGATTTTTGATGCATTTATAACAGAGTACGTGCCTTGGACATGGTGGAAAAAGTCAAAAAACAAGACCGTTTTAGCCGTTATGGGATGGGTGGATGCCATCGTTTTTGCTTTGGTGGCGGTGTATTTTATCAACACCTATCTTTTTCAGAATTATCAGATACCGACTTCCTCTTTGGAAAAAACCTTGTTAGTGGGCGATTTCCTTTTTGTAAGCAAAGCTAGTTATGGACCACGTGTGCCCAATACGCCTCTTTCATTTCCATTGGTACAACATACTTTTCCGTTGCTGAACTGCAAATCATTTATTGAAAACCCTCAGTGGGAATACAAACGACTGCAAGGTATAGACGAAATTGAGCGAAATGACATTGTAGTATTTAACTTTCCATGCGGAGATACAGTCCCCACTAAAGCGGAAAATCCGGGCTATTACCAACTCTGTTACGAAGCTGGTAGACAATACATTGCAACTCAGGACTCGACTATTGCTAGAAACACAGCCAACTATTATAGCTACGGAAGGAAGATAGTGCGTTCTACTCCTCAAACCTATGGAGAAATTGTCTATCGACCTGTGGATAGACGTGAAAACTATGTGAAACGATGCGTGGCGATTGCTGGTGATTGGATCAAGATTGTGGACAATCAGTTGTATGTAAATGACAAACCTCAGGAAAAAATCCCTGGTATTCAGTTGAATTACTTTGTTCAAACAGATGGCACCCAATTATCATCCGAACTGTTGGACAAACTACATATAAGTGTAGAAGATAGATTGCAATACGACCCTTCACAAGTGGTAGAACTTGCCAAGCATCTAGGCTTTGACCCAAGTCTGCCCATATACCACTTCCCAATGAACGAAGATACCCACGCCAAAATGCAGCAATTAACGGGTGTAGTGAAAATAAAAGTAGAACCGACAGAGATATACGGTGGCGAAGTGTTCCCTCTGGGAGGTGGAAAGCCATGGACAAGAGACAACTTTGGTCCATTGTACATTCCTAAAAGAGGCGACATTCTTAAACTAAATAAATACAATCTACCACTTTATGAACGTGCAATCAGTGTGTATGAACATAATAAGTTGGAGGTGAAAGGGGAACAAATTTTTATTAATGATAAACCTACTACTTCCTATCGGTTCAAGATGAATTATTATTGGATGATGGGCGACAACCGCCACAATTCAGCAGATTCGCGTTACTGGGGATTTGTACCTGAAGACCATGTGGTGGGACGTCCGGTAGCTGTGTGGTTGTCATTGGACAAAGACAAAGGTTGGTTTGAAGGTAAAATACGTTGGAATAGGTTTTTCAAAAATGCAGAACAGTAATTGGTTGAACAATAAATTTCTATGTCAGTGATTTGCCTCACGTCTGCTTATTTGGCACCAGTTTCTTATTTTGAATGGATTGTTGAATCAGGTGAAATACTGATGGAACAGTGGGATAGCTATGAAAAACAATCCTATCGTAATCGATGCATTATAGCCACTGCCAATGGAAAATTGGCACTGAGCATTCCTATTGAAAAGTCATCCAACCCAAAACCGCTGACGCGTGATGTGCAGGTCTCCAATCATTTGGATTGGCAAATGCAACATTGGAGAGCTATCGAATCGGCTTATAACTCTAGCCCTTTTTTTGAGTTTTACAAAGATGATTTTATACCATTGTATGAAAAGAAATGGAAATTCTTGTGGGATTTCAACCATGAAATTCAGTTAAAAGTGTTCGAATTGCTTGAAATTCAGCCAAAAATAGTGTTAACGACCCAATTTAATTTGGAATTGAGCGAAAATGTATTAGATTTGCGAAAGTGTATTCATCCCAAAAATGATTTAAAGATAAACACTCAGCTGAGCTACTATCAAGTTTTTGAAAACAAATTCGGTTTCACACCCGATTTAAGCATTATAGATTTGCTGTTTAATATGGGCAATGAGGCTCAATTAGTGTTAAATAATAAGGAAAAGAAAAATATATTTTATGGAACAGATAGATTGGAGTAATCTAACGTTTGGCTACTTAAAAACGGATTTCAACATACGCTGCCATTACACCAATGGTGCTTGGGGCGAGTTGGAAGTTTCGGATAGCGAACATCTCACACTCCACATGGCAGCTACCTGCTTGCATTATGGGCAAGAGGCATTTGAGGGTTTGAAAGCTTTTAGAGGGAAAGATGGTGTCATTCGAATTTTCAGAATTGAAGCCAACGCAAATCGTCTTCAAAAATCAAGTGAAGGCTTGATGATGGCCGAATTGCCCACTGATTTGTTTACTGAAGCTGTACTGAAAGCTGTAAAATTAAACGAACGCTTTGTGCCACCTTATGAGTCGGGAGCGTCACTTTACATTCGTCCATACCTTTTTGGAACAAGTGCTCAAGTTGGCGTGAAGCCAGCTAAAGACTATATGTTTGTGGTATTTGTAACGCCTGTAGGTCCATATTTCAAAGGGGGATTTGAAGCTACTCCTTATGTCATCATGCGTGAATATGACCGAGCAGCTCCGCTTGGCACAGGTACTATCAAAGCAGGTGGCAATTATGCAGCCAGTCTGGTAGCAGGCGCCAAAGCCAACGAAATGGGCTATTCGGCTGTATTTTATTTGGATTCAAAAGAAAAAAAATACATTGATGAGTGTGGTGCTGCCAACTTTTTTGGCATCAAAAACAACACCTACGTTACACCAGAGTCTACGTCTATATTACCCTCCATTACCAACAACAGCCTGATGGCATTGGCAAAAGAAATGGGGATGAAAGTAGAGCAACGACAAGTACCAGTTGAGGAATTAGAGACATTTGAAGAAGCTGGTGCATGTGGCACAGCAGCGGTAATTAGCCCTATTCAACGAATTGATGATTTGCAAGAAGACAAATCTTATGTCTTTTCAAAAGACGGTAATCCGGGTGAAATCTGTGTGAAATTGTATAAAAAATTGCAAGCAATACAATACGGTGATGAACCTGACAATTTCGGTTGGGTAACCATCCTTAAATAACAACTGATGATACTTATTTCGGATGTATTTCCTATTGGCAAAATTGTGAAACCTCATGGAGTGAATGGAGAAATGGCTTTTTCGTTCACTTCTGATGTTTTCGACAGAGAAGAGGTAGCGTATTTTGTCATCGAGATGGATGGTATTTTGGTGCCTTTTTTTATCAACGAACATCGTTTTAAAGGAAAGGAAACAGGATTGGTAAAATTGGATGGTGTAAACAATGACGATCAAGCACGCCAATTTGCAGGTTTGACCATCTACCTGCCCAAGCAATACTTATCGAAAGTGGAAGACACTGAAATCGAATTCGACTATTTTGTCGGTTTTACCTTGATGGAGGTTTCTGGTGTGCTGATTGGCGAAGTGACCGAGGTAGACCAAACTACGGAGAATGTACTGTTTGTAGTGCCAAAAGAAAATGATGAACTCTTAATACCTGCTGGTGAGGACTATATTGACAGAATAGATCACGACAAAAAGATTATATATCTAAGTTTACCTGACGGTTTACTCGACTTATAATCAGCCCAATATTTCAAACAACCTTAAATCACTATTTCTATGAAAAGACTAATAATTTTAGCCTCAGTGCTTTGTTTTTTTATCCAAGCGAGTTTTTCTCAGGAAATAGAATTAGCTCCTAAGTTTCAAAACACCTTTTACGGCATAGATGTTTCCAAATATCAAGGGGACATTGACTGGGCGGGCGTAAAGAAATGGAACAATCACACCATTCACTTTGTGTATATCAAAGCCACAGAGGGTGCTACACTGCAAGACACCAAGTACAGTCAAAACGTGACAGGGGCAAAAGACAACGAGATATTGATAGGTAGCTATCATTATTTCAAAACCAAATCTTCACCAAAGGAGCAGTTTAAAAATTTCACCAAAATGGTGGATGCTAATAAACAAGATTTGATTCCAATGGTAGATGTAGAGGAAAAGAAGGGCTGTTCTGATGCAGACTTTCATAGAAACTTCAAAGAGTTCTTACGTCTGGTAGAAGCCCATTACGACCGAAAACCCATTATCTATACCTCCAATAGTTTTTACAACAAATACCTTTCGGGCAGATACAAAGACTATCAAGTATTTCTAGGACGTTACTCTAAGGAGACTCCCAAAATTCATGACGGCCACTCCTGGACCGTGTGGCAATTTTCTGAAAAAGGAAACATAGACGGCGTGTCACACAAGGTGGATATCAACCTCATCAATCCTGATTATCACCTTTCCGACCTATTAATATCCAAAGACAAGAAAATCAAGAAAGGTTAGTCTCGTACCTATTTCGCTTGAATTTTTAAATCGTAGGTCTTGCCCTTTACCCATTGTGCCCATTGCGTAGGAGTTTTGGTCTTGTCAAAAGTTTGCCATGCGATGGGCTTTCCTATCACAATTTTCAATTGCTTTCCCTTCTGATTGAACATCTCGTCTGACAAGTAAAGCATTTCAACATTTACCTTTATGCCAAGCCATTTGCGGAGGTTACTAAGGTTGTAGAAAAAGTTTGAATTTCGCCCTTCGAAATAGATGGGTACCACATCCCGTTGAAAGCTTACGGCTTTATTGATGAAATTCTTTTTCCATTCCAAATCAACAATTTCTCCCTTTATTTTCCGAGAACACAAACCTGCCGGAAAAGTAAATATCAAATTATCAGACTCATACATCCTGTTGGCGAGTTCGGCTGTGTGTTTGCTTTGTGCCCCCGATTTGTTGATGGGTATGAAAATATCTTTCAATGGATGCAGGTTCATCAGTAGGTCATTAGTGAGCAGCAATATCTTATCGTTATAATGCCTCCCAAAAATATAGGGAATAGTAATCCCGTCAAGTCCCCCCAGTGGATGATTGCTCACCAATATAAAACGTGGATCTGTGGGCAGATTTTCCTTGCCAAAAACTTCCACTTTAGCATCAAAGAAATGAAAAGCACCTTCCATAAAATCAACCCCTTTTAGATCAGGATTACTTTCAAAGAAATAGTTGAACTCCTTTTCGTGTGCAATTTTACGTAAGTAGTTCACAACGAGTTTTGGCACCCTTAGTCGTGGAAGCTTTTCTTTCAGGGCAGCTTCTATGTCAAGCCTGATAACTTTATTGTCGGTCATAAATGAGTTGTATTTACTTGCAAAGGTAATAAAAAATGGTACTATAACGAAACGGCAGAGTAAACCACTAAGAACAATTTTAAACTACAATAGGGCACATCTGGCTTTTCAATTAAGAAAAAAAGGTCACTTGGGTTTGCTTTCTGCAATTAGCAGAAAGCATACAGAAATCAAAAAAACCAGACACTTTATCTCCCACAATAAATGACAATAATCATTTGTTCATACTGTTGAAACAAGAATGAAATGTAATGATTGTAAATTTGCAAACATTCACACCGCCTAAACTATAGGATTAGCTTGATTCATTCAAATCTTCAACTTTGGATCTAGTAATCACAAAACTGCGTTGTGTGTGATGTCATTTATTACTAATCATTAATATAGAACGAAGAATGAAAAAAATTACTTTAATTGTTTTAGTTGCTATGACCTATTTGCAGGTACAAGCACAAGTTCAAATTTTGCAGATATATGAAAATAAATCATCGGCTGCAATAGGTACTTACCAAGGAATAAATTTCAGAGAAGGTGGGTTTTCTGGCTTATGTGTGATACCTGGCACAGAGGGTAAGGAATTCTACACACTTAGTGACAGAGGCGTTAATATTGACGCGAAAAATGCGACTTGTACGACTACTTACGACAAGATTTATGCATTTCCTACTTATGCTCCAAAAATCCACAGAATCAAATTGAATGGTGATTCGATACAGATTCTAAACAGTTTTACCATCAAACGCCCTAATGGAACTAATGCAACCGGCATCATCAATCCTACAGGTTTTGGCAGTACGTCAGTAGAAGCAGCATGGAACAATATCCCGTCCAATTGTGCTGATCCTTCATCGGTGACAGTGGCAAAAGATGCATGGGGAATTGATTGTGAAGGTATTGCTATCGGCAAGAATAATGATTTATGGGTATGTGAAGAAGGTGGCACTACTGTGTGGAACCTTGCAGCAGATGGTAAAGTGATTAAACGCTACTCTCCTTATGCTAATTTACCTGGTGCAGAGCCACAAGATGTGGCTATTGACACTGTCTTTAAATACAGAAAAAACAATAGAGGTTTCGAAGGAGTAGCCATCACCCCGAATGGGAAAGTGTATGCCATTATCCAAAGTGCAATTTTATATCCAAATAAAACAGATGGCGAAAAATCAAACGTTCACCGCATCTTGGAAATTGACCCAGTGTCAGGAACAAGTAAAATGTATGCCTACCTTAATCCGGGTGACAATGGAACAAGTCCCAATAAAATCTCGGCAAAAGACTGGAAGATTGGCGATTTGACAGCTGTGAATGACTCAGTGCTGTTGGTGATAGAGCAAGGCGTAGGCGGCACTAACGTACAAAGAAATATCTACAAATTAAACTTCAAAAATGCAACACCCATAACATCAGGATTGTATAGTGGAAGTACAGTAGAGAAACTAAAAGATGCAGCAGGACTGCAAGCTAACAGCATTGTCCCAGTTACAAAAACACTGTTTTTAGACCTGAAAGCAAACGGATGGCCAGATGCATTGGACAAAGCAGAAGGATTAGCAATTGTCAATGACAGTACCATAGCCGTAGGTAATGATAATGACTTTGGTCAATCATCTCCAAGTGAAAATGGAATTGCAACAGCAAATAATATCAGTAGCTTCATCTACGTTTTCAGATTGAAAGGTGCTAACAAAATCATGAATTACGTGGCGCAAAGCAATACATTGAGTACGCCTACTTCAATAGAAGATGTGGAAGAAGGAGCTCAAAATTCAGAGATTGTTGTATTCCCGAATCCAGTTGCTGATGTGGTAAATATCAAATTGAATAATCAATCTAGCGGTACGCTGGATGTGATAGATTTGGGTGGTAGAGTGCTTAAATCGGTTCAGTTCAATGGTGACAGCCAGTTGAATGTAAGTGATTTGGAAAAAGGAGTTTATGTGCTTAAAGTGACTACTCAAACAGCAAGTACAGTGGTGAAATTGAGCAAAGAGTAAAAAAAATAATTGTTCTCTATCTTTTTTTAAAAGAGATTGGCAACCGCCAGTCTCTTTTTTTTGCGCAACCCTTTTCAGACTCCGCATTCTACGTCACTATCTTCAATTGTATCAATGCGATTCAATTTTCAAATGAAACCTTTTGTGGTTCTATACTTCGTGATATTAGCCTGCGGCGATATTTACTTCGTGATATTAGCCTGCGGCGATATTTGCTGCGAGATAGCGACTTCGTGCCTTCGTGTCTTTGTGTTCAAAAAATATTTTAACAGACGCCGAATCCAACGTCT
>CAIUKZ010000301.1 GCA_903899865.1 uncultured Bacteroidales bacterium
AGGCGTGAATCTCGTAGACTGCTTTTTAACTACTAACCACTGTAGTTTTTTATTCGTTTTTTGACATATGTATGTAAGACCGTTTAGTTTCTTTTGCTGCTTTATTGTTTTGCACGATTGAGTGCTAGGGCATATGGTGATGATAACTATATGTTTTGTCAAGGAATGAAAGCCACCTGGGATGTAACCGAAAGAAAGTTTACTCTTTCAAACCTTAATCCATACATTAAAGAACTATGGACTGCCTATCTGTTAGATAAATCATGGTGTGATTCATGTTATGTTGACCTTACTCCTAATGGAACTTTTGTGCCTGGTTCATCAACCTTTAAAACAATTAGATTGGAAGATAAATATGGCGACCCGTTAAAAAATGGGGCAAATGAATCATCTGGTCTTATTGTTGCAATAAAAGACGTAAATAACAATACGCGTATGGCAACATGTAATCGTAATTTTAATTCATACGACCTCTGTGATGGAAAGGATATGTATTGTAAAAATTACAATGCCACCTTTTCAGGCTCCACTATTTACGTTAGTGGAATTAAAAATTGCTCCAATGGTAATAGGTACATTATAGCAACTTCTAATCTCAGTAAATGGCAAACGGTTTCGTTTGAAGTAGACCCTACAGATCCTAACAAAGGAAGTGCTGATGTTTCAGAATTGCGGTTTTATAAAACAACTGAAAATGTTTATCCTTACGGCAAAGACGTTGCTCTCTATATGAGCTCAGATGACAACGGTGGTGGAATTTCGGGTCAAGGTCCTAATTATTGTTCCAAAACCTTCACCCCACCGATCCAAAATAGCACGTCTGACATCATCACTCATAGCATCACCATCTCCCCCAACCCCGCCACCCCATCCGAAACCATCACCATCAGTGGCGAATATGCCTCAGATGCAAAGGTGACCATCACATCAGTAGGCGGTGCGATGGTAGGAAGTGTAACTCCATCCGTAGGTGCCGATGCCATGACTGTGTCACTTTCGGGACTGAACCTGCAAGCTGGTATTTACTTCATAAGAATAGAATCTGGTGAGAAAGTATATTCGGGGAAACTGTGTGTGAAGTAAAACACTTATAAAGGAACTTAATTGATACACGTTAGAAATCGTATTGCAAAAACCTGAAATATTCACAACAAGATATAATCAACTATGAAAACAACATCTTCACTTAAATCGACATTTGTTGTAATTCTACTTGGGATTACTTCAATGGCATGGGGCCGTGAAGCCGATATTCTTTGTCAAGGAATGGTTTCTATGAACTCGACTGAATATGTAAAAGACCCAACGCTGTGTAACGGTGTGGGTGCAACATGGGATGCGACTACACGTAAGTTCACAGTTAAAGGTCTTCATGGCAACATTAATGAACCTTGGATAGCTTATTATTTAACCGACCGTTTATCGTGTTCCAGTTGCTATGTTGATATCTGCCCCTATGGAACCTATATTCCTGGTGCATCTACGTTTTCATCGTTTAAACTAGATACTGCTTATGGTGATCCATTTAAAGGAGGAACTAACGGTTCTTCAAATCTTTATGTAGCTATCAAAAGTGTGTATAATGATTCGCCCAAATGCGGAGGACCTAACGAGGATTGCGGGAGGACATTTTCATCTAATGATTTACGTTTCGGTAATCTATGCGAAGGAAAGACACCTACCTATTGTGAAAATTATAATGCCACTTTTTCTGGCTCCATTATCAATGTAAGTGGTATTAATAATTGTTCGCCTGGTAATATGTTTATGCTTGCTAATCCAGACTTCAGTAAATGGCTGGGAGTCTCTTTCAAAGTAGATTCAACAGATATTGACAAAGGAAGTATCGATGTTTCAAAATTGCAATTTTACCAAACAACTGAAAATGTGTATCCCTATCCTGTAGATGTTATGTTTATTATGTTATCAAATTCTTATTATGGCCCAAAGGGTGGTGTTAATGTAAATGAATGCTCTAAATTATTTTCTCCTTATAATCCAAACAGTATCTCTAACATGAACACCAATTCCATCACCATTTCCCCCAACCCTGCCACATCTTCCGAAACCATCACCATCAAAGGCGAATATGCCTCAGATGCCAAGGTTAGCATCGCATCAGTAAGTGGTCAGACAGTGGGTAGTGTCATTCCTTCTGTTGGAACGGATGCCATGACGGTATCGCTTTCGGAACTAAACCTGCAAGCAGGGATTTACTTCATAAGAATAGAATCAGGAGAGAAGGTGTTTTCGGGGAAACTGTGTGTGAAGTAACACAACAAAATAGTAGGTCAGATAGGATGTATTTATTTCAATTGCCGTCCCATCAATTGCCGTCCCATTTATGGGGCGGAATGAATGTTCAATAATCACAGGGCTTTAGCCCAATTTTATTCATTGTTTGGCTAAAATTCTACCTATCTATCCGCCCCATAAATGGGGCGGCAATTGATACAAAGAATACGACTTACTTGTTATCTACCTGCCTAGAAACTAAGACTTAAACAGATTCTCACACCCCACGGACTGATGCCAGGTTTATTGAGATCGGTCACTCTTCTCACCACTTGTAGGGTGAAGATGCGAAGGATATTGGTACATCCTGCGCCAAGCTCCAAGTAAGGATGTTGCATGGGCGAAACGAAGGTGGGGATATCCAATACCG
>CAIUKZ010000302.1 GCA_903899865.1 uncultured Bacteroidales bacterium
AAGTCCTCTGACATTCGTCTAAGGTCTAAGGTCTAAAGTCTAAGGTCTAAAGTCTAAGGTCTAAAGTCTAAAGTCTAAAGTCCTTTGACTTCTGTCTTTTGTCTTTTGTCTTTTTTCTTTTGTCCTTTGACTTCTGTCTTTTGACTTTCGACTTTCGACTTTCGTCATTTGTCTTTCGTCATTTGTCATTTGTCTTTTGTCTTTCGTCCAAAAAAATTATTATGAAACGAATCTTATTCTCTTGCGTTCTAACGCTTTGCATTTCCTTCACTTTTGCCACTTCGCTATACGACATCCTCGACGGAAAACTCAAAATCAATACCATAGTGATGCCCAAATCAATGGCAGATGGGGAAAATTACTCATTGATGGTAAAAAACAATGCTGTACTAAAATACAGCTATAAAACAGGGAAAATGGTGGATACGCTTTTCGCCATCAAGCGATTAAAGAAATCACCTATTCAGTCATTTGACGGTTATGAGATGAGTCCTGATGAATTGAAGATTTTGGTTTATACCAATGTCAAACCACAAAGCAAATGTGGATTTACAGCCAACTATTACATCTACGACATCAGACAGGAGACGCTTGAAGCACTTTCAGAAGCTGATCCACAGGAGCTCCCACTCTTCTCACCCAATAGCAGATACATTGCATTTAGCAGAAACAATAATTTATTTCTTTATAAACTGGACTTTCATACCGAGATAGCCATCACAACAGATGGACTGGCGGGTAGCATCATCAACGGAACACCAGACTGGGTGCAAGAGCAAGCGTTCAAAACTCGTAGATATTTCACATGGAGTGCTGATAGCAAACAATTGGCTTTCGTAAAGTTCAACGAAACAGACGTACCAGAATACACCTACCCCATTTACAACAGCGAGGTAGATAAAAATGAAATGAGCCTTTATCCAACTTTCAAAAAAATCAAATACCCCAAACCTGGTCAAAACAATTCGAAACTGAGTGTATGTGTCTATGATGAGTTTTATAAGTCCGTCAAAACGATGAAGCTTCCTGATGCGGATAGAGATTTTTATATCCCCCGCATTCTGTTCACCAACTCACCAGACCAACTAGCCATTTATAAACTAAACAGGAACCAAAACGTATTGGACCTTGTCATAGCCAATTCGCGCTCTACGCTGTGCAATATCATACTCAAGCAAGAAGACAAACGTTACGTCGATTACCGAATGGTGGAAGCAACACGTTTCTTGGCAGACAATCAAGGTTTTATAGCACTTAGCGACCAAGATGGATACCGCCACTCGTATCAATATGACATGACAGGTATGATGGTAAAACAACTCACCAAAGGTAACTGGGACGTAACTGCCCTGTACGGTTATGATGAAGAAAAGAAGAATCTTTACTTCCAATCCACAGAGACATCGGCCACGCAGCGAGATGCATTCATGGTGGACAAAAAAGGTAAAAAAACAAGACTGACTGATGGGAAAGGAACGCATCAGCTATCGTTTAATGCCAATTTCACTTATTACGTTGACCAATTTTCTAACCTAGAAAAACCAGCATCATTCAGTCTTAAAAGTGCAGCGAACAACACCACCAGAGAACTTGGTAATAATGATAGCTTAATTCAGAAAGTTAAAGCACTGAGTATCCCCAAGAAAGAGCTATTCTCCTTCAACACCTCCGATAACGTCAAACTGAACGGATGGATGATTAAACCTTCAAACTTTGAGGCTACTAAAAAATATCCTGTCGTGTTTGTTGCCAATTGTACCACCGAACATCAGAACGTACTGGACAGCTGGAGTTATGGATGGGAAAATGCACTTGCCAACGAGGGGTATGTGGTAGTGAGCGTAGATACACGTGGCACGGACGGACGTGGTGCCGAATTCCGCAAATCCATCCACGGGAAAGCTGGCACACTGGAAGCAAAAGACATGGCTGAGGCAGCTAAGTTCATCACCTCCAAATCATTTGTTGACGCGGATAAAATGGCATTGATTGGGTTTAAATATGGTGGTTTGATAGCCCTTTCGGCGATGAGTTCCCCCGAACACCCATTTAAAACTGCCATTGTGGTAAATCCTATCACCGATTTGCGACTATACAACTCGGTATTTGCAGAGCGATACTTACAAAATGCAAAAGAGAATTTCAAAGGCTATGAACAAACATCTGCCATTCTCAAAGCTGATAAAACACAAGGAAAAATTCTATTTATCCACTGTATCGCAGAGCCTAACGAACAAGTACAACACTCCATGCAGTACCTGAATAAACTACAATCTACCAACAAAGAAGTGGATCTCCAACTCATTGTGGACAAAACCCTAGAGAGCATGGACAGCACCTCTCGCCACCGAATGTATGACCAGATTATCAACTATCTGAACAAAACCAATTCTATCACGAAATAAATAGATAAATCATAAAACACATGGAACACATCAAGCCATTCAATTTAAAAAAGAAAAAGGTCACATAGTTTTGCCTTTCGGCAAATTGGCTCGATTGACAAGAAGAAATAAAACTTCGTTTTATTTCTAAGTGCTCGAAAAAACATCAAACAGACAAAACCAATAAAAGCTAATCAACCATGTGGACTAATGTGGACAAAAAAGCACACACGGTTAAACCTTATTGAAACACTATTTTTTAGATTTGGATTTTTTAACTAACTTTGGCACTTTAAAAATTAACATTATAAATTCATTCTACTAATCTAATTAACTTTACAATGAGCAACACAAAATCTCAGGAAAATTACTTAGGACCATTTATTACACTGGTGCTACTTTTCTTTATCGTAGGCTTCTTAACTACAGCCAACGGGCAATTTCAAGGTCCACTTAAAGCTGCATTTCTTAGCGGCGCTGGCGACTTGAAAAACACATTCGCTACACTTATTTCCTTCTCTTGGTTTTTGGCTTATCCACTTACTGGTGGTATCGGATCAGCATGGGTAGCTAAGTATGGTTACAAAGGCACACTACTTCGTGGTTTATTACTGATGATAGTAGGTCTAGGCGTATTTTTCTCATCTTCATTCTATTATTCAAAATTTCCTGAGTCCATCGTTGACATTGCATCTGCTCGTATCCCAGTGGCTTATTTCATTTTCCTATTGGGCTCATTCGTAGTAGGTTCATCGGCTACTATTCTTCAGGTAGTAATCAACCCATACCTTACAGCTTGTGATGTAAAAGGCACACAACCTGTTCAACGCCTTAGCATTGGTGGATCTTCTAACTCTATCGGTACCACTGTGGCACCCTATTTCGTTACTGGAATCGTGTTCGGAGGTCTGTCTATGTCAGAAGTTCAACCAAGTCAATTGATGGTGCCTTTTGTGGCATTAATGGCTGTAATTGGTATTATCACATTTGTTCTTACCAAAGTAGCCTTGCCAGACGTACAAGGGACTAAAGTAGAAAAAGGCGAAAAACTTGAAAAGAGCGTGTGGTCTTTCAGTCACTTGACATTGGGCGTTATCGCTATTTTCTTCTACGTGGGTGTAGAAGTAGCTATTGGTGCCAATATCAATCTTTTTGCCATCAGTCTTGGAGGCTCATTTGCCGAATCAGCTGCTTTGATGGCTACGCTTTACTGGTCGGGAATGTTGGTAGGACGTTTGGTTTCTGCATTCTTGAGTAGCATTTCAGCTCAAATCCAATTGGCATTTACTAGCGCATTGGCTACCGTTTTCGTAATTGCTGCTATCGCATTAAATAATCCTTGGTTATTAGTGGCTGTAGGTTTATTCCACTCCATCATGTGGGGAGCTATTTTCACCTTATGTGTAAATAAATTAGGCAAATACACTTCAGTAGCATCTGGTGTCTTCATGATTGGAGTAGTTGGTGGAGCAATCATGCCATTGGTTCAAGGAGCTATGGCTGACGCACTAGGAAGCTGGACTTGGACTTGGACATTGGTAGTAGCTGGTGAGATTTATATTCTTTACTATGCGCTTATTGGTTCAAAAGTAAAACAATCTGCCGAATAAAGTAATTTGATAAAAATAGAAAAGGACGTGGTAAAAATTAAATTTTTGTCATGTCCTTTTTTTTAACAATGAGTTTACCAAGGACATATCGGATTGAGAAAATGACTCGAATCTAATTATAATATGCAAACCTCTCTCTATTCCCCCTTCGGGGGTTAGGGGGCTAAATTTTTTTAACATGAAAAATCAATACGCTATTGGAATAGACATGGGTGGAACCAACACGGTGTTTGGCATTGTGGATAATGATGGTCACGTGCTATCAAAAGGTTCTATCAAAACAGGAACACATGCAGATATCAATCTCTACATCGACGAACTGTACACCGAACTATCCAAATTGATAGACACAGTAGGAAAAGAAAACATCAAAGGAATAGGTGTAGGTGCACCCAATGGCAACTATTACACAGGAGATATCCTCTACGCTCCTAATCTACCATGGAAAGGTGAGATACATTTTGCCCAACTGATGACTGAGAAATTTGGCATACCTACCGCTCTTACCAATGACGCCAATGCAGCTGCTGTGGGCGAAATGACTTATGGAGCGGCGCGAGGCATGAAAGACTTTATCATGATTACGCTGGGCACAGGCGTAGGAAGTGGCATTGTAGTCAATGGGAAAGTAGTGTATGGACACGATGGATTTGCGGGTGAACTAGGTCACGTGATAGCGGTTCGTGAAGGTGGCCGCACTTGTGGTTGTGGTCGTAAAGGTTGTTTGGAGGCCTATGCTTCAGCCACAGGAGTAGCACGCTCAGCCCAAGAGATAATGACGAAAACCACCAAATCCAGCTTACTGCACAACACTCCCTTGGACAAAATCACCTCCAAAGATGTGTTTGACGCTGCCATAAGTGGCGACGAGGTAGCCAAAGAGATATTCAACTACACAGGAAAGATTCTTGGTGAGTGTTTTGCCGATTTCGTGACTTTCAGTGCGCCAGAAGCCATCATCCTCTTCGGGGGATTGTCCAAAGCGGGTGATTTGATTCTCAATCCAATAGTAGAGCACATGGAGAAAAACATGCTTGACATCTGGAAAGGAAAAGTCAAAGTACTATTCTCCGACCTAAAAGAAGCTGATGCTGCCGTGCTAGGTGCAAGTGCCTTAGCGTGGGAAATGTAGGTGATTTTCAACCCACTACAGAGATGTTAGACCACAAAAGGCACAAAAGACTGCTTAGAATGTTGATATTTAACCACATAGAGACAATAGTTTAGTAAAAGAACACATAGAAGCTTCCGATAAATCGGAAGCTTTTTACTACAATAGCTATGTATGTGGCTATAAACATGCGTTCATTTGTGATATTTGCGTATTTTGCGTTCTTATTTTTTCCCCTTTTCTTTTGTGCCTTTTGTGGTTTTTTATTTGCTTTTACGATTGTATTGGTGTTAATTCTACCGACAAACCCAATGCGCCAGCAATGCGGTAAAAAGTAGAAACTTTAGGTTCGGTTTTCCCGTTTTCTATTCTAGAAATGTAGGATTTGTTCGATCCAACCCGTTTGGCTAGTTCTTCTTGTGTAAGATGTGCATTCTTACGGGCATCTTCTATGAGCTGTCCTGTAAAAAATGCCTGTGCTTGTTCGGTGAACTTTTCTCTATGAGGTGTTCCCACAGCCCCATATTCTTTGTCTAAAGCATCATTCACAGTTGGATAACTCCTCACTTTATCCATATTTATTTTGTTTCTGTCTATTTTGTTCATAAGAAATCCTCCATTAGTTTTTGTGCAATTGCGATTTGTTTATCGTATATTAACCACAAAAGGCACAAAAGACATGAGTGTGTCGCTACATATTCGACTTCACTACTTTGTTTTAAACCTGCGTTCATTTGCGTTTTTTGCGTATTTTGCGTATTTTGCGTTCCATTTTTTTAATTCACTTTTATCTTAGCCCTCCCATTGAGAGAATTATAAAATGAATCATAAGCAGGGGTACGATACATGACTCTGTTCATGGTGCAAAGATAACAACAAAGTTGCTCAAGTGTACAACTTAATCCATTTATTTTGAATCTAATGAAAAAGAGGAGATTAAAATCATAACAAGGAGATTAAACCAAAAAAGCACAAAAATCCATCTTTAAATATTCATATTTAACCACATAGAGACAATAGGTTATAATAGTAGGACAAAAATAATGTAGTATTTTTATATTTACTGATAGAATGTATTTATTTCAATTGCCCTCCCATTTATGGGAGGGAATAAATATTCAAGAATCATAGGGCTTTAGCCAAATTTTAATCATTGTTTGGCTAAAGCCAATATCTTGTTCTACCTATCATCCAACCCATAAATGGGCTGGCAATTGAAACAAAGAATAAGACATTATTTAGTTTTACTTATTGATGTAGTTATAAACCTGCGTTCATTTGTGTTATTTGCGTATTTTGCGTTCCAATTTTTCCCCCATTTTCTTTTGTGCCTTTTGTGGTCACGCCATCCCATCGACACTAAAAAAACAATCCCCCGTTGGTTCACACCATCGGGGGATTGTCATTAAAAAAAGTTGATTTTGAATTATGCAGCATTTTTAGCTTTGATAACGATGGCTTTGAACGCTTCTGGGTGATTCATTGCTAAATCAGCCAAAACTTTACGGTTCATCTCGATACCAGCTTTGTGAAGAGCGCCCATTAGTTGAGAATATGACATTCCTTCTAGACGAGCGGCAGCATTGATACGTTGAATCCACAATGCGCGGAAGCTACGTTTTTTGTTCTTACGGTCACGGTAAGCATATTGCAAACCTTTTTCCCATGTGTTTTTGGCTACGGTCCATACATTACGACGACCTCCAAAATAACCTCTGGTGAGGCTTAAAATTCTTTTTCTTCTTTTACGTGAAGCAACGTGGTTTACTGATCTTGGCATATTAAAATGATTTGTGAATGTTAGCGTCGTATTTCACTACGAACTTGCGGCTAAAGGCATTCTGATTTTTAGACTGAGAAAATTTTGATTTTAAAGAAACTGATTGACTACAACAAACAAAGCATTTGTTTCACGTTCACTTCATCAGACTTGTGTACAAGTGCACCATGAGTCAAGTTACGTTTTTGCTTGGTTGTTTTTTTAGTCAAAATGTGTCTTTTAAAAGCATGTTTTCTTTTGATCTTTCCTGTTCCGGTAAGAGCGAATCTTTTTTTGGCACCGGAGTTAGTTTTCATTTTTGGCATTGTTCCTATATTTAAATTAAGTGTTCTGAGATTTATTTCGCTGGCTTCTTGGGTGAGAACATGATAATCATGCGTTTACCCTCCAATTGAGGAAGCTGGTCTACTTTGGCGTAATCTTCCAATTCGCTTGCAAATCGAAGTAACAATACCTCACCTTGCTCTTTGAAAAGAATGGATCTACCTTTGAAAAACACATAAGCCTTCACTTTGCAGCCTTCTTTTAAGAACTCAATGGCATGCTTCAACTTGAAATTATAATCATGGTCATCTGTCTGAGGACCAAATCTAATTTCTTTTAGTATTACCTTTGATGATTTAGCTTTCTGCTCCTTTTCCTTCTTTTTTTGTTGGTATAGGAACTTCTGATAATCAACAATTTTACAGACAGGTGGCTCCGCATTGGGAGAGATTTCCACTAAATCCAATTCAAGTTGGTCTGCTATGCGCAAGGCTTCATCAAATGGATACACACCTTGTTCTACATTGTCTCCAACTAGACGAACTTCTTTTAATCCCTTTATTTTATCGTTGATACGATTGGGTTGTTCGACTACTCTTCCTCTATAAGGTCTAATTACTAATTGTTTAGCTATTGCTTGTTTCCTCCTAAAATTAAAAAAGTGAGACTATTTTTGTTTGCATTTTTGAGCCTGCAAATATAACACTTTTTTTTCATCCAAAAGGTGTATAAAAGAAAATTTTCGGGGAACATCGATATTTTCAAAAAAATAGAGCTATAAAACCATCATGTTGGGAGAATTTTGACCAGATGCATACGATTAATCCATTCATCCTTTTGGTCAACACTTTAAACTAATCACATCAGGATTAGGAAATTTAGTGCTTTTAAGTAACTTTGTCATTCGAAAATGATGAGTAAAACACTAAGATGTTAGGTGGCATTCAGGATATTGACAATCAATTGACTTATTATGCTAACGACCAAAAATACGATTGTTGATTATCAATAACTTGCGTGGTCGCTAGTCAGAATACTAGAAAAAAAAAGGGACAAACTTACGGGTAAAAATATCAGCATTCAAGCAAAAAGAAGACAAAAAAAAGTTCGTACGCATAGCAAAAAGTATTTCCAACTTAAACAGATATAAACCATTAGCATGACCCAAATAAAAACAAATCAAGTACTCATTCGAACCTCAATCACTTTCTTTTTCTTATTGTATTCCTTTTTCATTTCCAATGCACAGTATTATAACTACGGACAAGAGCCTCCAAATGTTAACTGGCAAATAATAGAAACTGAACATTACAATATCATCTATCCTAAAGGGAACGAGAAGCAAGGACAACGGGTCGCTTTCCTTTTAAATTCGGTATATCCTTTAGTTGGAAAAACGCTTAATCATAATCATAAAAGGTGGACTGTAATACTTCATACACAATCAGCTACCGGATTAGCTTTTGTAGCCCCTTCCCCTTTCCGCTCGGAGTGGTTTACGATGCAAGATCAGTCGCCAGTTTGTATAGATTGGCTGAGTTTGTTAGCTACTCATGAAACACGCCACATGGTGCAGCAAAGTAAAATAGATATGGAAATGCCTCGTTTTATCAGGTATTTTTTGGGTGAGCAGGTTACTCCTATTATCATTGGAGCCTATTTGCCTTTTTGGTTTATGGAAGGCGATGCAACATGCAGCGAAACAGCATTAAGCCCAACAGGAAGTGGTAGAATGCCTTACTTCCAGATCAGAAACAGAGCACAATTAGTTGAAAAAGAGCCTTTCTCTTTCAACAAAAGCTGTCTGGGGTCGTACAAAAACTACACTACCAACGCTTACGAAATGGGGTATTTAATGGTTGGTGGTTCGCGCGACTTATATAAAAAAATAATTTGGGATAGTGTGGTTACCCGGGTGGCTAAAAGACCATTTTCATTAACCCCATTTAATCAGGGCATAAAACAAAGCTTAGGCATCAATAAGTATCAACTTTTCGATACCATTTACGCACATTATCAAAAGCAATGGAAAGAAGAAATAAAACAGATAAACCCTACTTCTTTTAAAATAATATCACGCCCAAACAAATACGATGCAAACTATTTATTTGGCACTAAATCATCTAATAATAAATACTTTGCATATAAAACCTCACTCACTGATCTTAGCAGCTTCGTTTTAATGAATCCTGCCAATAAAGAAGAAAAGGTGATTACGCTGGGGGATTTATATTGGGAAGAAATATCGGCTAAAGATTCGATGGTTGTTTGGGTCGAAAACATTCCCAATGCCCGCTGGGTATTTGCCGATAAAACTATTGTTCGTAAGTTAAATCTCAATACCGGAAAGCGCTCAACCTTTCGAGACAATAAACGTTATCAGGCTCCATGTTTGTCACCCGACAATTCAAAAATTCTAGTCGTAGAAGTGGATGAAGTGCATAATAATCATTTACGCTGTTTAGATGCTCAAACTGGAAAGATTATTTGGAGTTTCGAAACGCCTGATAATGACTTCTTTATGTGCCCTTCATGGAGTCCAGATGGACAAGAAATAGTAAGCATTTTATTAAAGAACAACAAACAAGCATTAGCTAAAATAGACATTCAGACTAAAACTATCAATACAATTCTTCCTTACGAATATCAATACATTTTCTGCCCTGTACAAAAAGGTGACTACATATATTACATTGGTGGTTACACTGGTGTAGATAATGTTTATTCCGTTCATATTCCTACAGGAGCAGTCCGACAAGAGACAAACGTACTGTTTGGTGTAAGAGATATCAGCATTCAACAGAATGAGCTTATTTGTAGCAATTATCGATCTAATGGTTACGAATTGGTCTCCATTAATTTGGATTCCCTTTTACACAAGAAAGTAGATATAAATAAACTTCAAGCTAATAATTCAATTGCAGATAATCTGGTAAAACAAGAGGGTGGAACATTAAACTTCGACAGCATCCAAACAACTTATGAAAGCAAAAAATATTCTAAACTAAATAATGCTTTTAACTTCCATAGTTGGGGACCATTTTCCTTATCTCCTTACGAAATGCGCGCTTACCCTGGAGTTTCCATCATGAGTCAAAACCTGTTAAGTACAACTGAATTCATTGCAGGTTATAAATACAATACGCAAGAAAAACATGGAGCTACTTTTGCAAACTTTAAATACAAAGGACTTTATCCCATCATTGAATCCAACGTTGAATATGGCAAACGATCATCACTATACGCCAATCAGGACATTGACAATCCGTTTACAAATGGGGTTGATTGGCAACAAACCACTTTAGATTTAAACTCGTATGTTCCACTCAATTTGAGTAGAGGAAAACTCAACAATTACTTTGAACCAAGAATTGGATATGAGCTGGTAAATCGGAAGAATATAAGCACACCATCAACATATTTATCAAACGGAAATACTCACTTAGCAATGGCCGGATTGAATATGTACAGTAAGATGAAGCAAAGCCGACAGGATATTTTACCCAAATTTTCGGTAAGCTTTAATCTAAAATACTACAAGGCGCTGGAAGGTGCTGGTAATCAAAATTACATGACTACAGCTGAGAATATTTTTAGTCTTCCAGGATTATGCAAAAGTCATGGTTTTAAGTTTTACAATGCATACCAATACAAACAACAAGCATCATACTTGTTCGATGACCAAATCCGTATGGCTCGTGGATATAAACCAATCATAAATAATGAATTATACACATTTGGAGTCGATTATGTGTTTCCAATTGCTTATCCCGATTACACCTTATGGAACGCGATATATTTCAAACGTTTCAAAGCAGCTCTGTTTTATGATCAATCATGGGTTTCCGGAAAAATGGAATATGCGCAACCAAATGAGCTTAACTATAAGTATAAATCTACTGGCATTGAGCTAACTTCTGATTTGAATTTCTTTCAAATGTCTTCTCCATTTGAATTAGGAATCAGGGTTAATTATCTTCAAAATAATAGTATTTCGTGTGATCTTATATTTGGGGTAAGTGCGTTTTTCTAACCAATGCATAATACAAAACAAAAAGGATGCGAAATTATATTCGCTGGTTTGTGACTCTTTTGTCTTAGTTGAACGTAGCGTATTTTTGCGGAGTTGATCGAAGCCCATTTTTGATATATTCCCATCTTTACCCAAGGCGATACCATTGGGCTAGGATATATTTGGCTTACAGCCAATGCTAAGGGGTTGAAATTTGTCAGTGTTGGGTTTTTAGCGTCTTTCTCTCCCCTATGGGGGAGCAGGAGGGGGCTACGTGGTCAGAGTGTGATG
>CAIUKZ010000303.1 GCA_903899865.1 uncultured Bacteroidales bacterium
GTATTCTTTGAAAACACAATAGGACACAATGTTCAATGTCTATTACTATTATAATTATGTTTCTGCGTTGTGCCTCTTTTTATCAGACGCTACATGCGATGTCTCTATCCCCAACTATTGTACCTATGTGGTTATATTTTCTCTTTGCCATACAAGCCAATTTGCCGAAAGGCAAAACTATGAGTTCTTTGTATTTTCAAACTGAATTTCTTGTTGTGTATAAGTGTTACATGTAAAACTTTTGTGCCTTTTGTGGTTTATTATTCTCACGTCGCACTAGCCAATTTGCCAAAAGGCAAACTATGTGCTCTTTGGTATTTAAAATTTCGCTTCAATTATCAATTATCAATTATCAATTTTATATTGTGTTCCATGTGTTGTAAATGATTCTTTTGTGGTTTACCCATCTATTTCGTTATAGAACCGCATTTTAGCCCATTTTGCCATCTGCTATTCATATCGTATCTTTGCGTACAGATTTTAAATGCAAATAATGACTTACCATACACATACCTTGCCGAATGGCATTCGATTGATTTTTAGACCAGACAAGACAGCAGTGACCTATTGTGGAATGGTGATGAACACGGGTTCGAGGGACGAAGCAGAACATGAGCAAGGCATGGCTCACTTTGTGGAACACATGCTGTTTAAAGGCACTGAGAAGCGCCGCTCGGGACACATTATCAACCGACTGGAAAATGTGGGTGGTGAGCTGAATGCATTTACTTCCAAGGAAGAAACGGTGGTGTATGCCACAGTTCTGACTGCCTATACGGAACGAGCCATGGAGTTGGTGGCTGACATTGTACTTCATTCCACTTTTCCTCAAAAGGAGATAGACAAAGAAGTGGTAATCATCATTGATGAAATACAGTCTTACAACGATAGTCCGTCTGAACTGATTTACGATGATTTTGAGGAGCAAATATTTCAGCATCATGCCATTGGTCACAACATTCTCGGTCGTTCTGAGTTATTGCAACAATTCAAAACCGAAGATGCGCTAGCGTTTGTCACCAACCATTACACTCCAGAGGAGATGGTGTTTTTCGTACTCGGCGACTTGGATTTCAAGCAGTTAGTGAGGTGGGCTGAAAAATATTTTGTGATGCCACATACAGCTGGTAGTCCTACCCCACGCATAGCACCGGTGAGCTACTCACCCTCACAGACAGTAATCACCAAAAACACACATCAAGTTCATTATATCATGGGCAATCGGGCTTATGACCTTCACCACCCAAAACGCATGGGCATGTATCTGCTCAATAATATTTTGGGAGGTCCGGGGATGAATAGCCTTCTAAACCTCTCACTAAGAGAAAAAAGTGGATTGGTATATAATGTAGATTCATCCTTCCAACCATTTACGGACACTGGAGCTTGGTATGTCTATTTCGGTTGTGATCCTGAGAATGCTGGGAGATGTGAGCAGTTGGTAATGGCTGAACTGGAAAAACTACGCACAAAACCATTCTCTGACAATGCTTTAAAAAAATACAAACTCCAACTGATGGGGCAAATGGCGATTGCCACGGAGCAAAAAGAAAATTTGGCACTCAGTCTAGGTAAAAGCTACCTCCGCTATGGAAAAATTGATGACATCCACACCATCAATCAAAAAATAGAAAGCATCACAAGTAGTCAACTTCAAGACATTGCTAATGAAGTGTTTGATATCAAGCAATTGTCGGTATTGAAATATGTGTAAATAACAAGAAACAAAACAACCAATGACTTCAGACAACACCCTTGACCACTACATCCTTGACCATACCGATGCCGAGCCTGCATATCTAGCCAAGGTGAATCGTGACACACACTTGCGACTTATCAATCCACGCATGCTTTCTGGACATTTGCAGGGACGCGTGTTGTCTATGTTTTGCCACATGGTGCGACCACATCGGGTGCTTGAACTCGGAACTTATGCGGGCTACTCAGCGCTTTGCATGGCAGAGGCACTGGGTGATGACGGACTGATACACACCATCGAATGTGATGACGAGCTGGAAGATTTTATTCTTGAAAACTTAGCTGGTTCGGAGCATGGTCATAAAGTGAAACTACACATTGGTGACGCCCTCTCCACCATTCAAAAACTAGATGAAACATTTGATCTCGTGTTTATAGACGCAGACAAACGAGAATATATGGCTTATTATGAAGCCGTACTTCCAAAGGTTCGCCAGGGTGGATTCATACTGGCTGATAATACACTTTGGGACGGCAAAGTGCTCGAACCAGTAGAACCAAATGACAAACAAACCATCGAAATCATGCGTTTCAATGATTTTATTGCCTCAAACACTCGGATTGAAAAAGTATTGTTACCTTTGAGAGACGGATTGACCATCATCCGAAAATTATAAGCATCTGATGATTGTTAGTTCTTAACATCATACTCAACGTAACCATTATAATCTCAACCATTTATGACAACCATTGAATTTATACTTCGACTATTTGCAGCACTCACCGCTGGATTATTAATTGGGATTGAACGCCAATGGCACAGAA
>CAIUKZ010000304.1 GCA_903899865.1 uncultured Bacteroidales bacterium
GGATCATGATCACACCGAACCAGCCGACATAAAGACGGTTGTTGGTGCTGGTGATCCACTGGCAGAACTGCTCCCACAGGGAAGCGCTCTCGCGCTGTTGTAGAGTGGTGGTCATTGGTTGATGATTCCTATTAAGTTATCGAGGTACGATTGATTGATGATGTCTCTATCTTAAAGAGTTTATAACGGTTTGTAAAGAGCAAACAGAAAAGAATTTCTGTTTGCTGTCATAAGTTTAAATTATGCACAGTGACCAAGCCGCATCCAGCGATGACCCCCTTCCGATCACCGTTTTCTTTTCCCCTCACCGGAAGACGACAGAAAAGGCCACAAGCCAGCAACTTTCAGACAAAGTTTTTACCCGCAAGGTTTTACGGGAGTCGGTTCGCCACCTACTCTACAATCCGGAAAAAAACTCAAAGCAGGCACAACTGTTATGCAATCTATTTTTTGGAGTGTGGAAGAAGTCGCATATCGAGCCAAACAATTTCACGAAAGCGGCATTCGTCAAAGTGTCGAGTCTGGTGGCAATATTGGCCAGATGATTGTAATTGATGCAGAAACCGGCGAACATGGAACAGAGCCAACCGGCGCAGAGACAGCCTCACAGCGAAAACGGAAAAACCCCAACGTCAGATTGTTTACCCTGCGTATTGGCCATGATGTCGCGGCAAGTTTTGGGGCACGATGGAGCGTGTTGCTGAATAATTTAGGGAAAGGTAATCGAGGGGAAAGTCATCATTCCAGTGGTTTTTCGTTCAATTTCGCGACCCAAAATTTCCTGAGATTTTGTCGCTGACACCGGAATTAATGACCATCTCAGTTTACCACCACAGGCAGTGAGTGCGATGAATTTTCCCCAACCACCCCCCGATAAATCCCCCAGTCTCACCATCCCGGTTGCTTGTGTCCAACGAAATGCCTCAGCACCACCAGCACTATTGCCTCCACCAACCACAACATATCCCTCTGCTGATACTCCACAAAAATGTAATCTTATTGTATAGTGGAACCAAAAATATAATGAACAGTAACTGAGCATGGATTTCCTGCCGATTCTTGCCTTTGTTGAAAAAATCGTTTATACGGCTACGGGTAAATACTTAAATTTAATTCAAAAACAGATTATTTTGGGGACAATGATGGATAAAAGCTATTTTACCATTGCTGAAGAGATTGGTTACAGCGATGGTTACATTAAAGATGAAGGTTCTAAGTTGTGGAAAATTATGTCAGATAACTTGAACAAAAAGATTACGAAATCTAATGCTAAATCTCGATTAAAAAGTTGGGAGTTTCACGAAGGTTCACATCAATTATATTTGGATCACTTTCATCATAGTAATTCTTTACAAAATTCTATTTTAGTTAATAACTATAATGATGTAAATATAGCAATTTATCAAGATCAGAATCCCTCTGCTTCATCTTCAAATCCTTGTGATTTGTCACAAATGCCAGCTTTAAAATTTTGTTTTGGACGAGAAAATGAGGTGAATCTTTTAGCAGAAGCTATTTTAAATCAGCAATATAATTTGATAGAAATTACTGGAGTCAAAGGAATTGGGAAAACGACCTTAACCGTTCAATTAGTCGAGAAAATTAAAGATAACTTTGATTGTGTCATTTGGCGCAATTTATCATTGTTATAATTCTTGGAGAGAGCTTA
>CAIUKZ010000305.1 GCA_903899865.1 uncultured Bacteroidales bacterium
AGATTAAGGTTCCAGCATGACCGATACCTACCCACCATACGAAGTTGGTGATATCCCAACCCCATCCGATAGTTTTGTTCAGGTTCCATACCCCTGTACCCCAGTAAACTTCCCAACCTACACTAAATGCTCCAAACGCTAAAAGCGCAGCTGAAAGGAAAAAACCAATTTTCCATAGCTTGGTAGGTGGATTCTCAATAGGAGCACAGATATCTTCAGTTACCTGATGATAATCTTTGTTGCCATCTACTAAGGCTTCTCTAATAACCGATTCGTACTTTAAATGCATATCTTTTTCTTTTTTTTCAATTGTCGTTAGACAGTTGTTAGATATATTAATTTCTTTTTCTATTATACATGATGTTCTGCTTCAGCACTGTGTCCACTATGTTCAGGATTAGCACTTTGTAAAACATTGGTATTTCTAATTTTTGATAAATAGTTCACATTTGGCAACGTATGTATTTCTTCTAACACATGGAATACACGTTCTTTTTGTTCTTCGTATCTCAATTTGTATATTGAACTTGCAGTGTCATTTACATTTCCAAATACAATAGCATCTGTAGGACAAGCTTGCTGACAAGCTGTTCTTGCCTCACCATCATTCATGGTTCTACCTTGTTTCTTAGCTGTAGCTTTCGCTCCTTGAAGACGTTGTACGCAGAAAGTACATTTTTCCATTACTCCACGACTACGTACTGTCACATCTGGATTCAATACCATACGAGTGATATTATTGTTGATATCATCTCGACGTCCATCTTCATACGCGTTATCATCAAAACAATCTGCTTCATTCCAGTCTCTCCAGTTGAAGCGACGGACTTTATAAGGGCAGTTGTTAGCACAATAACGAGTACCGATACAACGATTGTAAGCCATTTGGTTGATACCTTCACTACTATGATTGGTTGCATTTACAGGACACACATTTTCACATGGTGCATTGTCACAATGCTGACAAATCATGGGTTGGAATAAAGTCTGAATTGAATCTGGCTTGCTTGGATCTCCAGCAAAATAACGATCGATACGAATCCAATGCATATCATGTGCAAGCAATACTTGGTTTTTACCGACAACAGAAACATTGTTCTCTGCTTGACAAGCAATAGTACATGATCCACAACCAACGCAACTACTCAAATCAATACTCATACCCCATTTCATTCCCAATGATTCATGATTAGGATAGAGGGTACCATTTTTACGATAAGCATCTTGCCAGTCTTGGTCTGCCTTAGTAGGTTCTATGTGTGCATTGGCCTCATGACCACCTTCACCATGTCCTCCACCTGCTTCAAAACTGTGTGTATAATGACCCAATTCTTCTTTTCTTTCATTGAAAAGTTCCATTGGATTCTTTTTAAATTCATCGAATGTAAACTCGTGAATAATTGGACGATCATTTTGATAGCTATGATGTGTTTGTGTGATTGCTAATGGATATGTTGCAGAAGTACCCGTTAATTCTACATCAGAAGCATAGAAATAGGCATTTCCATTTTCTCCTTTCGAAACCATAGGGTAAACGTTAATACCAGTTCCAGCTGCTGCTTTTCCTGCTCCTTTATCACGACCATAACCAACTGCCACAGCAATTACATCATCATGCATACCTGGCAATACCAATACAGGTAGTTTAATTTCTTTTCCACCTGATTTGATACTGAATACTTTTTTCTCACGTTGAACTTCGTTCAAGTCAGTATGTTCGGCACCCATTGCTTTTGCGCGATTAGGCGACATTAATACATAGTTGTCCCAAGTACATTTTGTAATTGGATCTGGCAATTCTTGTAACCATGGATTATTACTCCATGCACCTCCACGACCAATACCTACCTTTTCGTAGATAATCATTTCGGGCTTACCATCTGCGCTACCTTTCATTGCTGCAATCTTTGCAGTTGCATCAGCTACATTTCCTGAGAATGATGCACCTGACATTGGCATAGCTTCTGGCTCAATTAGACCACTTTGGATTGCTGCGTCAAACGCACCTTCACCTCCAAGTTTACCCATCCAATATGATTTTACAAAATCATAGTGTGAAATAGGATTACCACTCCACTTCAATAAAGACTCCGCAAAATGACGAGTTTTAAATAATGGATTGATAGTTGGTTGCATTAATGATGTATAACCAGTATGCGGCTCTGCATCACCCCAGCTTTCAAGCCAATGATGAGTAGGTGCTGCAACTTTACACACTTGTGTAGTTTCATCATTTCGATCGTTGAACGAAACGGATAATTTCAACGAAGGTAATTTTCCTTTGATTACCTCACCATGGATAGTATCATAAACTGGATTACAATCCAAGAACATTGCACCACCCACTTGGCCATTTTTCAATGCCTCAGCGAATGCATTCATGTCTGAATCATTTCCTTGTTTTGTATTATTAACTGAACCAAATGAAATTGTAGTACCTAAGGCCCCAATTGCATTGTTGATTGCATTAACTATTGTTTGTACACTAGGGTCATTGCTTCCGCATACCACTAATGCATTGCCTTTGTTGGCATTTAAATCAGCCGCAATTTTTTTAATCGCTTCGTTTATACTAGGAGAAACTGTAGCAGCACCTCCATTTAAAGCATTTAATAAACCCAATGCAACAGCACCGTACTGAGATGGCTTGCAAGTGTAACGCTCATCGGCACTACTTCCTGTCAAACTCATCATTCCTTCCAATTGGTAGTGCTTACTCATCATAAGATTTTTAGCACTTATTTTACGTCCTTTACTATATTGTTTTGCATAAATTTCTGGTGAAATCCATGTTCCTAAAAAATCCGCCCCAATACTTACAATTACCTTTGCATTGTCAAATCTATAAGCCGGCACAGCTCGCTTGCCAAATGATGATAAATTTGCATCCAATAAGCCACTGTAAGACACTGCATCATACATAACGTGTTTCGCAGTCGGGTATTTTGAAGCAAAAGCAGCAACAGCCTGAGCAGTCGATGCACTATTTAATGTAGATGTAATGATATAAAGTGGTGCACCGCCCAAACCAGCTAATGCATCCATCACCATTTTATCAACGGCTTCCCATGTACTTTCTTTTCCTTCGATGGTTGGAAATTTAAGACGAGTTGCATCATATAAATTTAAAACTGAACCTTGGATACGGGCTGTTGTAGCACCTCCGGTCAATTTACTATCAAAATTTCCTTCCACTTTAATAGGACGACCTTCACGTGTACGAACCAATACAGGCACTGCTTCACCGCCGTCTACATAGGTAGAAGCGTACATCAAAGGTACCCCTGGTGTTACATTTTCTGGCTTGATTGCATAAGGAATCGCCTTACGCACTTCCATTTCACAACTTGCAGCCATTGTAGCAGCAACAGTACTGAAACCTAAATACTTCAAGAAATCTCTTCGTGATGTAGTTGCTTCAGCAATGGATTCAACACCGGCAAATGGAAGATCTTCACGAAACTCGTTCGCTACTTGATCATTGAACTTATCTGAAGGGTTTAATTCTTCAAGTCCTTTCCAATATTGTTTTTTACTCATATTATACTGGTTGTCAGTTGACAATATTTTTAATTCTCTTGTTAATTTAATTTCCTATTTCTAAAAAATTAATAATGACATCGTTGACATTCCAAACCACCAATTTCACTCACTTTTACATCTTGGCGTGTTCCTGCTTTGATTTCATCATGATATTTTTGGAAGATTGAATAGTAATTGTTGTCGGCAAATTGAACCTTAGTTTCACGGTGACAGTTTACGCACCATCCCATGCTCAAATCGGCAAATTGATACACTTCATCCATTTGCTCAATGTTTCCATGGCAACGTTGGCAAGCCAACTTACCAGAAACTACGTGTAATGAGTGATTGAAATATACGTGATCAGGTAAGTTGTGGATTTTAACCCACTCTACTGGTTTTGCTTGTATTGCTCCTTTATCATCGCGGATATAATCTTTCTTAGCAGGATCCCATCCAGCGTATTCGTATAATTTTTTAATTTCAGCATTTCCATCCACTTTTTTACCTTCAAGGGTTACCAATGGATGTGTTTCAGCACCTGTATATTCATTAATCTGTTTGTGACAGTTCATACATACATTGGTAGAAGGAATCATCGCATGACGACTTTTCTCAGCACCAGCATGACAATACAAACAGTTGATTTGATTGATACCAGCATGTACTTTATGCGAATAGAAAATTGGTTGCTTAGGCATATAGTTTTTCTGACGACCAAATTCAGATGCATTGGTCAACCAAACACCAAATCCAATTAAAATCAAAATTGCAATAACGGCTACGATTACTTTGTTCTTGAAGAATGGAACATCTTTAGGAGAAGGCAAGCCTGATTTCACATTGGCAGAGCGACTCAATACTTTGTTGACTTGTGTAAGAATGTATACAGCTAAAAGTAATACCAAGGTTAAAATAGCATATAGCAAGGTATTGTCCCCTGCTTCCTTAGGAGTTTCAGCTCCTGGGACAACTTTTGGTCCAGGCACTTCATACTCATCTACATATTTTACAATAGCATCAATATCTTCATTGGATAAAGCAGGAAATGCTGTCATGGCAGTTTTATTCCATTTGGCATAAATTTCATTGGCATATTTATCACCGCTCCCAATTACAGAAGCAGAGTTTTTTACCCATTTATAGAGCCATTCTTTACTAGGTACTCGACCTGAAACCCCTTTAAGAGCAGGACCTGTAGCATCTTTGATTGGATTGTGACAAGCAGCACAATTTGCCTGAAATAGGGCTTTACCATCGGGCTGAGCCACGGTAGAATAGGTGTGAAGGAGTAAGAATGCTAGAAGCAGTAAGTATCC
>CAIUKZ010000306.1 GCA_903899865.1 uncultured Bacteroidales bacterium
CGGAACGGTTATTATTTCTGCAATGGCTTTGGCTGCATTGGTAAGCACATCATCGGCTTTGGCAAATGCGTTAGAAAGTTCCAAGTCAGGATGTATTTCCTTCAATTTCTCATTATTTATCACCAACAATGCATCCACATGCTGACTAAGAGCGGCTACACCCTCCAGCGCCTGACGAATTTTTAAATTTCCTTCAAAGGCAAATGGGATGGTTACTATACCTACTGTGAGAATACCCATGTCATGAGCGGCTTTAGCCACAACTGGCGAAGCCCCAGTGCCAGTGCCACCTCCCATACCTGCAGTGATAAATACCATTTTGGTATTATCTTCAAGCATTTTTTCAATAGCAGCAATGGATTCTTCGGCTGCCATTTTGGCCACTTCGGGTTTGCCACCAGCACCAAGTCCTTCGGCAGTGGTGCCACCAAGTTGGATCTTGTAGGGAACGGGCGAAGTATTCAACGCCTGATTGTCGGTATTACACACCACGAAAGTTACATCAGTAATTCCCTGACGATACATGTGGTTTACCGCATTACCACCACCGCCACCTACACCGATGACTTTTATAATTGTACTGTCTACCACTGGTAATGCAATTGGTAAACCTTCGTCTAAATATCCCATATAACGTGATTTTGTAATTAATAATTATAAATTTACAATTTAAAAGGATTTTGTACCTGCTCGCAGTTTCATCCTCATTTTAAAATGCTTATTAAGAAACTATTTATTTTGATTCATTTGATTCTCATCGCTGAAAAAATTAAAGAACCCTTGTGACACTTTTTCTCTAATCTTACCACCTTTTTTTATTTTTGGTTTCTTTTCGGGGTCGGCTACCGTTTCCTCTATTGGGTGATTTTTTCGGTATTCATCCGTAAGAATGATAGTTCCCACTAGCTGTGCATAACTAGGATCATAATACTTTTCATCCGTGTCATCTGACAACCATTCGGTATGATTTCCGTAGCGGGTAGGCATGTCAGTTTTTGATTGTATGAGGTCTATTATATTTGTCAATTTTGCACCGCCGCCCGAAATAACTATTCCAGCATCCAGCGAAAATGGCAATAATGAAATGGCATCGACAATGGGCTGTAGAAGTTCTTCCATTCTTGCCTCGATGATGGTGGCAATAAATTGTGTAGAAATACGAACTGGTGGTTTTCCTTCTATCTCAGCTGGTATTTGTACATATACAGGATCATCGACTTTTGACTCCAATGCATTTCCCATTTTACACTTCAATTTTTCGGCATTTGCAAAGCTAATTCCTAAGTCCTGAATGTCTTTTGTGATGGTTTTTGCACCAAGTGGCACCACTAGCAAATATTGCAATACTCCTTCTTTGTAGGCTGCAAAAGTAGTTGTCGAAGCTCCGAAATTGATCAATCCACAACCATCTTCTCTATCCGCATCTTCCAACAAAACTGTAGAGAGGGCTTCAACGGCTAATGGGGTGTGTTCTAACACTAAGCCAGTACGTACAAAGCAAGCATCCAACTTATCTTTAATTTGAGAGGACCCCACGATGAGGTTGTAATTTCCAATGATTTGAGTGCCCTGTTTGCCGAGCGGTTCAAAAACTCGTACACTGTCTATCTCGTAAGAAATGGGAATTACATCATAAATTGAAATATTGGTATGTTGAAAGGAGGTTTTACATTCCTTTTTCATCTCGTCCAGTAGCTCTTGTGTGACTTTTCGCTCTCTGCCCACAAACTTGGTTACTGTGACAGGGATTTGCTTCATTGTCCGTGCTCCCAGAGCAACTGTCACCATTGTTATTTCGGGTATTTTCGAACTGTTTTGTAGGTATCTCTGTATCGTTGTGATTTTTGGAGATGCGGTTTGTTCTACAATGCCACACTTTACATCATCCGATTCAATACTCTCTTCTGAAAGTATTCTAATGGCTCCATTGGTCTGCATCTCAGCAGCCAACGCCCTGATACACGAACCACCTAAATCAATGGCAACGAATTGTTTATCTGAAATCATATTTTCTTTGCAATAATACTATCTTTAACTTCTATTGAAACTGAATCTGTAACTGCGGGGTGGGGGATAAATTCACTTCGTGAACAGACCACTTGGTCTTTGTATTCCAGATTTATCACCTTGTATTTGTTCCAACCCACTACATTGAAACCTTTGGTATATAGTTTTTCTAATTTCTTGAGCTTGGCTTCA
>CAIUKZ010000307.1 GCA_903899865.1 uncultured Bacteroidales bacterium
ATCAGAGTACAACCATGAAAAATTCATTAATGAAATTTGCACTTCTTTTCTCTTTGGCATTGGTGTCTGTTTTTAGTGCCAATGCTGCGGTAGTTGTGTCAGGTTCAGCAGGGGCTGCTGATGGTAGTTATACCACGGTGAAGCAAGCTTTTGATGCCCTAAATGTTGTTGCTGTCTCACAATCTGGCCGTACAATCTCTATTGCTATTTCTGCAAATACCACTGAAACGGCTTCAGCTGTGTTAAGTGCTGCCAATGACGATTGGACGGCTTTGAATATTTACCCATCTTCTACCAACATCACTATCTCCTCTGCAGCTGGTCTCTCAGCTCCTATGTTAGACCTCAACGGAGTAAACAATGTCACCATCTGGGGTAGTAACGGTGGTTCTCCTGGCACTTCACAGGACTTGACCATCAACAATCAATCAACCAACAGTTCCGCATGTGCTGTTAGATTTGTAGATGGTGCGAGTAATTGTATTTTAAAGTATTGTATCTTAAAAAGTTCTGGATCTAGTAACGTGGGTCAAGCAGGAGTCGTTCAAGTAAGAAACTCAGCTGGATCTTCAGGGAATTCTAATATTAATATAACCAACAACCAAATCACCAGTTCTACAGGTGGAAGAAGCTCATCAGGCGTTTATGTTTTGGGAGCAGCTACGAAGGTGAACACCAATATCACAGTCAGCAATAATACAATCTACGATTATATACTGAGTGCTTCCTGGGTTTCTAATGGAATACGCTTTGGAAATTATAATACAGGTTGCACCATCTCCGATAACACGATTTATGAAACTACTAGCCTTGCGCTAAGTGGTGCTTATGCAGGTTCAGTTTTTGGTATCTTAGTTGGAAATGTTGATGGTTCCTATCAGCCTTCAGTTACAACAGGAACCTATGATATAACCGTGTCTAACAACTACATTGGAGGAAGTGCAGCCGACCACAGTGGAACATTTACAAAAACGAATAGTGCACACAACAAGTTTTATGCATTAGTACTCTTTCCAGCATCAGGAGGAACCGGAAACAGTATTCAGGGAAATACGATTAATAATATTTCATGGACGCAAGCCGATAATACATCGGTAGCAGGGACTAAGCAATTTGTAAATATTTATGCTGGCGGAAGTGGTGATATTAGTATTGGTACCTCTTCGGGTAATACTGTTGGGGCTACTACAGGTACTGGCGGAATTACACTCACTGAAGGTAATAACGCATCAGCTGGAGAATATTTTTACGGTATAAATATAGAAGGCACTGGTACAATTACATGTAGTAATAATAATATTGGTTCCATTACTGTTGCCAATTCTTCGGCTTCATACAACGGTCATTTTACTGGTATAAATAAGTCTGGAACTGGTACAATTACTATTTCTAATAACCTTATAGGAAGTTTGACTACCGCTAATAGTGTGAATTTAACTAGTGCAAGTACAGGGGTTGCACAGGTTATGTATGGTATATACAATACCGGCAGTGGAAATTTGACTATTTCAGGCAATACCATCAAAAATTTGAACAATGCCTGTGCAAGTAGTGGAACCAATCCAGGTACCATTTGTGGTATCTATAATAGTGGTGGTTCGGGTACAAATACGGTCAATAAAAACTTCATTACCAACTTTACCACGGCAGCTCCAGGTACACCAGCCTCCAATAATTCCAATAAACTCTATGGAATACAAATTGCTGCTGGAACTACTACCTACGCTAACAATGTAATTAGCCTAGGCGATGCTACTCCAACTACGGTTTATGGCCTGTATCAAACATCTGGTTCAGGTACAAATAGTTTACTCTATAATACAATAAATGTTACTGGTACTCCATTAACTGGAACCACTATCCTAAGTTATGCCTTGTATAGTACAGGAACTTCTAATACCCGTATTTTTAGAAATAATATTTGTGCCAATACTCGTTCCAATGGTGGCACTGCTTCAGGCTCGCACTATGCCATCTATGTAGCTGCTACAGGTGGAACTTACTTTATAGATTTCAATGATTATTATGCCCCTAACACTGGTGGTGTGCTTGGCTATTATGCTGCTAACAAAACTACTTTGGCAAACTTTCAAGCTACTTCTGGACAGGATTTAAGTAGCGTGAACACCGATCCTACTTTTGCCGCCTATACCGGAACTGCCTCTGAATTAAAACCTCAGTCTGCTACTACTCTTTTCGCCAACTACAATGTTAATGTGCTCACTGATTATGCAGGTACAACTCGTTCGGTTACAGTACCAAGCATTGGAGCTTTTGAAGGTTTGGTGGCTCCTACAGCTCCTGCTTCGAACATTGATTTGGTGATAAGCTCGGTTGTGCGTACAAGATACACCACTTTGAAGGCAGCCTTTGATGCCATCAATTGTGGGTCATTCTCCACTTCTGATGACATCACACTTCGAATTACTGGTAATACTACAGAGACAGCCGCAGCAGTGCTGAACCCTAAAAGTACCAATTATAGTTCTGTAACCATTTATCCTACTACTACAGGATTGTCCATCTCGGGTTCTTTGGCTACGCCATTGATTGACTTAAATGGATCGAGCAGTGTGACTATTGATGGACGTCTGTACAACTCAGACGGATCTGCACTTGTGAGTGGCAATGCTCAAAATCTAACCATCACCAATACCAGTACATCATCTACCGCTGGAACTTGTGCTATTCGTGTGTACAACAATACTACCACTCCTGCCGATTATGCAACTACTATTAAGTATTGTATCCTCAAAGCATCTACCACGGATGCCTCAGGGGGTATTATCCTTCTTAGCAGTACTACTAATGCTAGCAGTTGCATGACTGGAGTGACCATTACTTCCAATAAGATAACTTGTGCTGCTGATGGAAGTAGACCTCTTAATGCGATTTATTCCGCAGGTTTTTCTGCGACCAAATACAATCGATTGACCATTAGCAGCAATAAAATATATGACTTTTTAAGTAGAGGAACTGCCTCAAATGGCATTAACTTGGCTGGTTACAACTACACTTGCTCTATAACAGGTAATTCATTTTACGAATCAGCTTCGTTTGTTCCCACAGCCAACGTTGCTTACAATATCATTTATGTGTCTTCTACCAATAGTAAGGATATTTCCATTACCAGTAATTACATCGGTGGTAGTGCTGCATACTGTGCATCTACTGCTTGGACTAAGACAGCTGCCTTTACAAATACTTTTAATGGTATCAATGTTCAGGTTGGTGCCACTATCGCTACTACTACTACACTTGATAATAATGTGATTAAGAATATTAGTTGGTCTGATGCTGGTCCCTCTTCTTGGACTGCAATTACAACTGCAAGTTCTACCGGTGATGTTAACATAGGTAAAGTGTCAGGAAACTATATCGGTTCTACAGGGGTGTCGCCGTATTCTATCATCGTGACTGCGGGTAATACGAATGCAAATATGTATGGCATCTACATTGGTTCGACAGGTACAACCAATTGCGAAAATAATTACATATATGGTTTCAAAGTTGATAATACAGGAACCAATAAAGCAACAAATTTATATGCTATTATTAAGTCCAATACTGCAGGGACTACTACCATTAAAGGTAATACCATTGGAGATCCAAATACTTCTGCCAGTATTTATAACGCAGCTGCTGCCGATCCAAACTGGCCAACGAATCAGACAACTTGCGGTATTAAGAACTTAGGAACAGGAACCATATCTATTGATTATAACACCATAACCAATATGAGTGTAGCATCTACAAAGTCAGGTACTGGACAATATATTGAAGTTTCTACTTATGGTGTGTTTTCTGTCGCTGGTACGAATAGCATTACCAACAACACTATTTCCAATATTATCACTGCTTGTAGTTATGATAATGGCTTTTATCAATTACAAAATGCATGTATTGGTATTGGTTTGTTCAGTACTACTGCAGTTGCTAATACCATCTCTGGAAATGTTGTTCATAGCCTCTCCAATACGAATTCCAGTTTTGGCGGATGCATTGTTGGTATTGCTTACAATGGTGGCACTACTGCTAGTGCTATCAAGAACAATTTTATCTATAATTTATCTGTTCATGCAAGTTCTACTAGTGGCTATTTACATGGAATTTTTGCCAATGCCGGTGTAGCTACTTACTCTAATAATGTTATATCTTTAGGTGGTAATACCAAAACTACCATTTATGGAATATATGATACTGGTGCTGCTTCTCAAACTTGTAGTATATTCTATAACACCATTTATCTTTCAGGAACAGTAGGGTCAGGTGCAACTAATAAATCTGCCTGTCTATGGAATAATGCTGCGTCCAACACACGCGATTATAGAAATAATATCTTCCATAATACCAGAACAACCACCAGTGGTTCCAATCTTCACTACACATTGTACTGCGTAGCCTCAACAGGAACACTTAACAGTAATTATAATGACTATAAAATAACTGCTGCCGCAGGGCAAACACTAGGATATTTTGCTGCCAATGTTACTGCGCTCCCCATTGTTACAGGGAAAACAGGTAATGATGCCAACAGTTTAACTACCGACCCAGGTTATACACCTAGTACAACCCCTATTTCATTTAAGCCAACTTCGTTGACTTTAAATGGAACTGATTTGTCAGGCTTATCCTTGACCAAAGACTTTAACCAAAACATGCGTAGTACCACTGCTCCATGTATGGGTGCCTGGGAGACCGAAACAAATAAATGGGTAGGAGGTACTAGTACGGATTTCGAACTTGCTGCCAACTGGTCTGGAGGCATTGTTCCTGCTGCTGACGAAGCCATCGCATTCCATGATAATCCCGATCGCGATTGCTATTTAACAGCCAATAGGTCTATCACAGATTTAACCATTAATCAATCTACGGACAAACTTTACACCAATGGTTATACATTAACTATTAAAGGTGATTTGAATCTTTCAAACAGTGCAAAAATTGATGCTTCGGCAGCAAGTTCTACTGTGGTGCTTAACAAACAAACACCCTTGACTTTGCCTGCAAGTTGCTTTGTCAATGACCAAGTGTATAACCTGACCATCAACAGCCCCTACAATGTGAAGTACAATGGTAATATCACCCTGTTGAATACACTCACAGCTACTTCCAGTAAATTGGATGTATTCACCAATTCTCCTACATTTACTTATGGAGGTAGTTCCGCACAGACCATTAATACAGGCTTGTTCCCTGGTGACTCCATTAAAAATCTAGTGATAGACAATGCCGCTGGCGTGAGTCTTGCTACTGATTTCATTGTGAATACGTCTTTGACAATCAACTCGGAAAAAAATCTTACTATCCCTGTTACCAAAAAGTTGGTTGTTACAGGTACAATCACCAACAATGCAGGTGTGTCAGGTCTGGTGGTAAAAGCCGATCCTGCTGGTTTACTAGCCAATGGAACCTTGATATTCTACAATGCTGTCGGTTCTCCAGTGACAGGTACGGTAGAATTATATACCAAAGCGGTTAATCCGAAAAAGCAGTACATTGGTATTCCATTACGAAGTACTACTTATAATGGGTCGTTTAGTTCAAGGTCACTTCATACGATGAATGAGAATGTTGTAGGAGGAGCTAGCTCAGTTGTATGGACCCGTCAATCAGGCAACTCAGCTTTGACATCTTTCGTGGGATATGCATTAGGGTCCACTTCGGCTGGTGTTGTATCATTTCAAGGCACTTTAGAGAATGGAAACTTCAGTTCAGGGCAGTTGTCTTATTCGCCTGCTGCCACTTATGTTGGTCAGCATTTATTGGCCAATTCCTACACTGCAGCACTAGATATTACTGCCTTGACGTTTGGTTCATCTGATCCTTCGATAATTGATAACACCGTATATGTATTTAACACAGGGTCTTATGATGATTGGGAGGCTGCAGGGTCTGGTACTACTTTTGGGTCAGCTCCAGGACAATACACATCTGTGCCTATTAATGTGGCAGGATTGAATGGATTGCCATCTCAAATTCCTTCCATGGGCGGCTTTTTAGTAAAAGTGAAGAGCAATAATGCTGCTGCCTCGGTTGGTTGGAACTACAATTCTGCCTTCCTTACCAAGAATACAGAATTGCTAAAGTCAAAACGAGCTCCGCTGATCTCTACGCGTTTGAACGTTAAGGGTAGTAAAAATTCGTTCGATTGCATTTGGATGATTACCAACTCCAAGTGTAGCCATAACTTTGATAATGGCTGGGATGGTGAGAAATCTCTAGCTGGTGCTGGTACGTTGCAACTATTTGCGGCCGAAAAAGATGGAAAGAACTACCAAGTTGCATCTGTTGATAATGTAAATGATACTTACCTGTCCTTTCAAGCAAGTAAGAATGATACATCGTATACCATGATGTTTAATCATGAAAATTTAAGTGATGCCTACTCTACACTCTATTTGGTCGATTTGGAACTTAATAAGACCATCGATATTTCTGAGACTGGAACAACATATAGCTTTGAGTCAAAACAAACTGCATCTCCATCTAAAAGATTTAAAATTGTAACCAATTTTGAAGAGTCTGGTATTGCTACTCAAGTTGATGGAACATCTACTGAGATTTCAATTGTGAGTACTGGAAACAAAATTGAAGTGATTAACAAATATAATTGTGAAGGGGCGCTATATATCTATAATATGTCAGGTGAGTTCATCAAGAAATTTAAAATCTCGCCCGACTCTAAGTCTCTTCATGAACCAGAACTACCTACTGGGGCATACGTAGCGAAAGTAAATTTGCTTAATGGAAAAACCATCTCTCAAAAGGTGTTGCTGCCATAGCTAAATAGCTATCATGTTGTAAGATGAATTCTATTTTGTGTCATTTTTGAACACTAGGATGAGTTTTGAATAATTTCATAAAAACAAGATAATAAAGCCTAGTTTTATTATCTTGTTTTTCAATAATAGGCCTGGGGTTTTTATTGAAAATATGATTGTGATATCACATTTTTTTCTTTAGAACTTGTGCCCAAATACTTATTTGTCTAGTAAATGCATTGAAATAATCTGATTTTTTGCAAGCAACTCTAAAAACATTTATACGATTAATAGTTTTCTAATAAATAGTATTATCTTTGCGTTTAGGGAGTGTAATTGTTCAATCTATTTTTTAGTAATGATTTGCACATTAAGACGATTGTAGATTATCAAAGAATTTATTAACTAGTAATTCAACTCCATACTACAATACGTAATCTAATTAATGAAAAACGGTAAAGAAATATTAATATTTTCGCTTGTTGCTTGTGCCATTTTGGTTCTAGAGTTTTTTTATCTTCCATGGGGAAGTATTAATAAGAATTCTAAAGGATCAAATTTTGTCAAAGGTGTTACTATTGATAAAAGCATAACTGATGCACATTCTACTAGTGGATACACAGTAGCCCAAAATTTTTCTTCTCCATCTATTACACCCACTCACACCTTTTCAGGTAGTACGAGTAGAGGCAACTATTCAACCTCCGTCAATTATGAAAGTGCTTCTACATCTTTTCATAATCAACCTTCAACTTATTCTTATAGATCATCCGTAAGTGGCAGTGCTCTTGGTTCTGGTGGTTCGTTAGGTATTAACAACAATGGAATGTCCTCTCCAAGCTCTACGCAGTCTTCTTCATTTGGAACTAGTTCTCTTTCTTCTCCTAGTCCATTTGGGCAATTAGGAGGATTGAGCAGCCAGTCAGATATGTCCTCCAATACTTTTGACGGTAGTCAAGCATTTGGAATTTTGCCTGCAGGTGACAAAATGAAGAAAGTTAGCATGTCAACACTGCCTCCACCTGAGGATCCTCTTGATGCTGATTATTTATTTCTTATATTAGCTATTGTTTTTTTAATGTATAAGTACATTATACATTTGAAACTCAAACGAAGCGAACAAAAAAAACATGTTTTATAACATGTTTTTTTTGTCTCGATTAATTTATAATAAACTTATCTTTACGTTCTTTTTATTTAATCCGCTGCATATTGTATTAAGTTGATTTTACTAGATGTATTAGCGGCTGTGAATTAATCCAAGTAAGTGTTTTGATTTCTGATAGTTATACGATGCCTGAACATTTTTATTCCGACAAAGAATCTGTACTTGTTGCTGTTGACTGTATTATAATGGGTTTTCATGAAAGTGATTTACACATTTTAATTGCTAAACGTCCTTTCGATCCATTGCGTAGTAATTGGTCGTTGATGGGTGGTTTCGTGAAAGGTAACGAAGGATTAAGTGGTGCTGTTCAACGAGTTTTGTATGAATATACTGGTCTTACTGGGATTTATATGGAGCAAGTTGGTGTTTATGGAGAGATGAACAGAGACCTCGGTGAGCGTGTGATTTCCATTGCTCACTACGCTTTGGTTGACATGGATAAAACCGATATTTCCAATGCTGAAAAGCATGGTGCAAAATGGGTGAGTATCAGGACACTCCCCAAATTGGTGTTTGACCATAACCTAATGGTGACGGATACCATCAAACGATTGCAACAAAGAGCAGCTGTTAAGCCCATTGGATTTAATTTGCTGGGAGATCAATTTACACTACCTACCTTGCAAGCCTTGTACGAGGCTATTTATCAAGAACCAATTGATAAACGCAATTTCCGCAAAAAGATTTTAGCAATGGATATCCTCGAAAAGCTTGAGACGAAGGATAAGGACTCTTCCAAAAAAGGTGCATTTTATTATCAATTTAATAAAGAAAAATATGAGCTTTTGATTCAGTCAGGCTTACACTTTTCATTGTAGTTTTTTTTATGAATTTATTAGTGTATATTTTACACTAATAAAAAACTTAATACTTTTTTAATATGTTGAAGAAATTAAAGGCTGAGGTTTTTAAAGCCAATTTAGATTTAGTAAAACATGGACTTGTAATCTTTACTTGGGGAAATGTGAGTGCTATTGATCGAAAGACTGGTTTAGTGGTGATTAAACCATCAGGTGTGTCTTATGATGTGATGACGGCTGATGACATGGTGGTCGTTGATTTAGATGGAAAAGTAGTTGATGGGAAACTCAAACCGTCTTCTGATCTTGCAACCCATCTTGAATTGTACAAAGCTTTCCCAAACATTGGTGGAGTGGTTCATACACATTCTACGTATGCTACTGCTTGGGCGCAGGCTGGTTGTGATGTGCCTAATATTGGTAC
>CAIUKZ010000308.1 GCA_903899865.1 uncultured Bacteroidales bacterium
ATGCCTTTGAAAGCATCGTTGTCCACTTCCACATCTTTCAATGCTTTGCCCATGCCAGGTATCATAGCGGCTAGGTCTTTGATGTTTCCCATTTTTTTGATTTGTTGGATCTGGGAAATAAAGTCGTTGAAGTCAAATTGGTTTTTGGCAATGCGTTTTTGAATGCGGCGGGCTTCTTCTTCGTCGTATTGCTCTTGCGCTTTTTCTACAAGTGATACGATGTCACCCATTCCTAAGATACGGTCGGCCATACGCTCAGGGTGGAATACATCCAATGCATCCATTTTTTCGCCCGTACCTACAAATTTGATGGGCTTGTCCACTACCGAACGAATAGAAAGTGCCGCACCACCACGTGTGTCACCGTCCAGTTTGGTAAGGATGACACCATCAAAATTAAGGCGATCGTTAAATTCTTTGGCAGTATTGACAGCGTCTTGACCTGTCATGGAATCGACCACGAATAGAATTTCCTGAGGTTGAATGGCTTTTTTGATAGCTGCTATTTCAGCCATCATCATTTCATCTACAGCCAGACGACCCGCTGTATCCACGATTACCACATCGTTGCCCCTTAGTTTCGCTTGTTTGATGGCTGCTTCGGCAATGGAAACTGGGTTTTTGCTTTCAAGGTCGGAATAAACAGGCACACCGATTTGTTCGCCGAGGACTCTCAATTGCTCAATAGCAGCCGGACGATACACGTCACAAGCTACCAACAATGGGTTTTTACCGCGTTTGGTTTTAAGCAGATTGGCAAGTTTTCCAGAGAAGGTCGTTTTACCCGAACCTTGCAGACCCGACATGAGTATAACGGTAGGATTGCCTTTGAGGTTGATGTCCACGCTGGCACCTCCCATCAGTTCGGCAAGCTCGTCGTGAACGATTTTGACCATCAACTGGTTGGGCTTTAAGGAGGTTAGGACGTTTTGTCCCATTGCTTTTTCCTTTACCGTTTCGGTAAATGTTTTGGCTATCTTATAGTTGACGTCGGCATCCAATAGGGCTTTGCGAACATCTTTTAGCGTTTCGGCTACATTGATTTCGGTGATTCTACCTTCACCTTTTAGGATCTTAAACGACCTTTCCAGTCTTTCACTTAACGATTCAAACATCTATAGTTCAATTAATATTTAATGATTAACAATTAATAGTTTAGGTCGTAATGACTTTGAAATCACATTAATTATTAGAGTGCGCAAAGGTAAAAAAAATGCACCATTCAGCAAAGTATTTTTATGTATAAACACAGTCATACTAAATATCGAACCATGCACTGATATTCGATCAATCTTCTTATCTTTGATGACGAACATTCCTGCTTATGGTTTGTTTCTTGAGAAATAATTAAATTACAGTAAATGAGCACAAACTTAATAGAAACACTCAATTGGCGTTATGCCGCAAAAAGAATGAACGGTGCTAAGGTGTCGGAGCAGCAACTTGAAACCATTCTCGAATCCATTCGCCTAGCGCCAACTTCGTATGGTATGCAGGCCTTCAAGGTGATAGTCATTGAAAGTCAAGAGTTGCGCCAGCAGATTTATAATGAGTCATGCCAGCAACCACAAATATTAGAATCATCGCATGTATTGGTGTTTGCTGCCAATGTGAAAGTGAATAGCGAACAAGCCGATAAGCACATTGCTTTCATAGCAGCTGAACGTGGCAAGACCATTGAGTCTCTTGCCGACTATCGCTCTCGCTTGGAGGGATTTGTAAACGGGACAGCTGAAAGTAATTTTCAATGGGCAGCTCGTCAGACCTATATTGCATTGGGATTTGCCATGGTGGCTGCCGCCACTGAGCGGGTTGATGCTACCCCCATTGAAGGTTTTAA
>CAIUKZ010000309.1 GCA_903899865.1 uncultured Bacteroidales bacterium
TCATTGTTGGCATTGCTCAAATAAAACTGCTGGAAATTCATTATGATAAGCTCATCTACCAAACACCTATCCCTAGTATGATTTATTCATGGATTGGTGGATTTGGATTTTTTGCATTTTTCATTACCTGGATTAGAGAAATACTCAAGGACATGGAAGACGAAACAGGCGATCGAGAAATGGAATGCCGCACCATGCCTATCGTTTGGGGAACAACAAAAACGAAGGTCGTAATTTATGCTCTTATCATATTTACCATTGTCGCTCTCTTCTTTATCGAAGAAAGCTGGATTCATTTCGAAGGTGATATGACACTTCAATACTTATTATACGGCATATTAGCGCCATTTATTGTGCTTAGCTATCTGGTTTTCAAATCAAAAACTGCTGAAGAATATCATCAGGCAGCTACGCTTTGTAAATACATTATGATAATTGGAATTATGTACTCCTTCGTATTTAACTTCCTTGAGGCAAAACTTCATGGTTTGGCGTTGTTTGATTTGTTTTTAATCAAGTAGACTGTATTAACATTAATTTACAATGCTAACTATATCAGACCATTACGACCTAATTTTAGCTTCTCAATCGCCAAGAAGAAAAGAGTTGCTAAGTGGTTTAGGCATCCCATTTAAGGTTCAAGTCATTGATGTGGATGAATCTTATCCAACAGACATTTGTGGTCACGACATCCCCATTTACTTGGCAAAGAAAAAAGCAGCTGCTTATTCTGAAACCATGAATGAAAATACACTTCTTATTACTGCAGATACCATCGTATGGCACGCAGGAAAGGTGTTCAACAAACCAAAAAACAGAGAACAAGCATTTGAAATGCTGCAGGAACTTTCTGGCAATACTCACGAAGTAATTACAGGTGTCTGTATCACTTCCAGAAACAAGCAAAAATCATTTTATGACATCACCGAAGTAAGATTTGCTAGCCTATCCGAAAATGAAATCAATTTTTATTTGGATTTTTATAAACCTTATGATAAGGCTGGCGCTTATGGAGTTCAAGAGTGGATTGGATATATTGCTGTGAATCATATCGTAGGTTCATATTTCAACGTAATGGGCTTACCTATACACAAAGTCTATGAGGAGCTTAAGAATTGGTGATTAATTATCTATTCATTATGAAAAGATTACTTTACATTTACTTACTCTCCCTTACATCTGCATTGGTAGGACAGAATTTTGAAAGCAAACTTCATACTAGACCCATAAATCAACGTGATAAATCGGTGTCAAATGTCACAAAGTATTTGAATTCGGACAAATGGGACTATCTCTTTCCAAACAGGTATGGTAACGTGAAAAACAGCAAAAAAAAATTCCAAAACGACTTTTACTCCTTCAAAAATTTTGTCCGAGCAGCTAGCTATTTTCCAGACTTCCTTGCTTCTACTGACACCAGCACTCAAAAGCGTGAGTTGGCTGCATTTTTAGCAAACATTGCGCAAGAAACAAGCGGAGGTTGGGACACTGCTCCTGGCGGATATTTTGTATGGGGATTGGTTTATATTGAAGAATTACAACCCAATGGGCCATTGGACTACTCAGATTATAAAAGCGCTCTCTATCCTCCTGTAAAAGGAAAACGATATTATGGAAGGGGGCCTAAACAAATAAGTTGGAACTATAATTATGGACAGTTTAGTGAGGCTTGGTATGGCAACAAAACCCAATTACTTGAACATCCAGAGCGATTATCCACAGATCCACTTCTTTCTTTTGCATCAGCTATTTGGTTTTGGATGACACCTCAATATCCAAAACCATCATGCCATGATGTGATGACTGGCAACTGGA
>CAIUKZ010000310.1 GCA_903899865.1 uncultured Bacteroidales bacterium
AGGACGGGCTTGGCACCGATGTGTATCCTCAAGAAAACTTTGATGCTGTGCAATCCATGTTTCTATCCATCTTGAAAAACGAAGAAATTGAATTTGATAAAGTGTTTATTGACAAATCATTTCCAGAAGACAATTTACCTACTCGTAAACCTGGAACAGGCATGCTGACGGAGTATTTCTCGGAACAGTACGACTTAGCAGGCTCTTTTGTAATCGGCGATAGGATTACAGATGTGCAATTGGCCAAAAACCTTGGTTGTAAAGCCATATTTATCAGCGACGACATGGAAATTGTCCAAAATCAGGGATTGGAATCATCACTAGCACTTCAAACGCAAGACTGGAATACGATAGCCGAATTCTTATTTGCTGGCGAACGCACTGCCACTGTAAAGCGAACTACCAAAGAAACAGACATTTATATCCACATCAACCTAGATGGATCAGGAAAATGTGTGATTGACACTGGCTTGAAATTCTTTGATCACATGTTGGAACAAATAGGTCGTCACTCGGGTAGTGACCTCACCATCCAAGTCAAAGGTGACCTTGAAGTGGACGAACACCACACCATCGAGGACACGGCTATTGCATTGGGCGAAGCATTAAACAAAGCAATAGGCAATAAACGAGGAATAGAACGTTATGGATTCTGTTTGCCGATGGATGACTGTTTGTGTTCGGTGGCATTGGATTTTGGTGGAAGAGCCTGGTTGGTATTTGATGCAGCGTTCAAACGTGAGAAAATAGGGGATTTGCCTACAGAAATGATTCTTCATTTCTTCAAATCTCTCAGCGATGCTGCCAAAATGAATCTCAACATCAAAGCCGAAGGCGAAAACGAGCACCACAAGTTAGAAGGAATTTTCAAGGCTTTGGCAAAATCTATCAAAATGGCTGTAAAACGTGACATTTATCAATACGAACTTCCTAGCACCAAAGGAATGCTGTGAAAACCTGTCATCCTATTGACAAACAGCAACTTATATATCTTGACATTGCTCCTTAATAATAAATACAGAAAATGAACTCTCAAAAATTTCTACTTACTATTTTATTTATAATATGTTTAATCTCCAACATTGCGGCACAACCCGCAGCTGCAGAGCCGCCACGTTTGGTGATAGGCATCATGGTGGATGGACTACAGCAAAAACATTTGGAGTTGATGTGGCATTATTTTAATTTGAATGGATTCAGACAAATCATTGAAAAAGGAGCCACTTGTCAAAACGTCAATTACAATATACTTTCTGGTGGCAATGCTTCGGACGCAGCTTGTGTAATGACTGGCAGTACACCATTTTACAATGGAATATCTGGTAATTACTTTTTCCGCAGAGAAAGTATAGACGTATCATCAATCATTCAAGACGCCACTCAGGAAGGAATAGGCACCAACCTAACCGTTTCTGCTAAAAATTTACTTGCAAGCACGGTGATGGATGAGTTAATCTTAGCTAATGACAAACGTTCTAAATGTCATGTAGTGGCTATTAACCCCGAAGAAGCCATCATGATGGGTGGACACGCCGCCAACAGCGTGACGTGGATAGACGACGAAAAACTGCAATGGGTGACAACTGGATTTTACACCAACGGGTTATCAAAATGGGCTGACGATCAAAATATCAACGGTACATTTTCTAACCTTGCTACACGTGCTTGGAAACCACTGTTTGACATCAACTCTTATCTTTCGCCAGCTATAAATGAAGACAAAAAAAATGGCTTCACCTATGACCCTAGCTCGAAAAGAAACAAAAACACCAATTCAACCATCATCAAAAACACACCATCGGCAAATGAGTTGGTAACAGAACTGGGCATCCGTATCATCAATGAAGAGCAACTGGGCACTGACAACATTCCAGACATGCTTATGCTACAATACTCAGTAAGAATTCCTAATGAGAAAACAACAGCCCTCAAATCGGCAGAGAAAGAAGACATGTACATGCGGTTGGACAAAAACTTAGCAAATTTGGTGCAATCTGTCACTGAAAAAATAAGTTTGGACAAAGTGCTAATTGTGCTCTATGCCAATCAGACAGATGCCCATTCGGCAGAAGAACTGAAAGATAAAAAGATCCCATCGGGGCAGTTTAATGCAAGTCGTTCGTTGGCATTGCTCAGCAATTACCTAATAGCACTCTATGGGCAAGAAAAATGGATCTCGGGATACTATGGTAGAAACATATTCCTTAACCGACACAAAATAGAGGAGAAGAAGAAAAACTATCATGAAATGCAACAAGTGGTAGCCGATTTCATGATCGAGTTTGAAGGCATACAATCGGCCTACACCGCTTCACAAATGCTGAATTCGGGAGCGAACTCTAACATAGAAGTTGAAAAAATAAAAAACTCACTGAACAAAAAAAGCATGGGAGATGTAGTATTTACGTTGCTTCCAGGATGGATAGAAGTAGATGACAAAAAAAATCCTGTAGGAGCATCAAATGGTATAAAAAACCAAACACCGCTTTTTTTCTTTGGTTGGCAAATAAGGCCACAGAAAATCACAACTCATTATGAAATGACCGACGTGGCTCCTACTCTTTCCAAAATTCTAAACATATCCATGCCCAATGCTTGCATAGGCAAACCGATTACGGAGATAGTGAGAAAGTAGATGCGTCATTTGATGAATAGACAATTGATTTAAAAACAAAATGAACTACAATTTTGACGAAATAATTGATAGACGAGGCACAGATGCCATAAAGTTAGACAGATGCCAAGCTCTATTTGGTACAGAAGATGTGTATCCACTGTGGGTGGCCGACATGGATTTTCGTACGCCAGATTTTATACTTGATGCGATACGTGCACGGCTTGAGCACCCCATTTTAGGCTATTCGAATGTCCCCAAAGATTTCTTTCCCCTCACCATCCAATGGATCAAAGACCATCACCAATGGGAGGTTTCTCGCGGTTGGGTGGGATTCTTGAATGGGATAGTGCCCGGCATCGCATTTGCGGTACAAACCTATACCAACGAAGGGGACGAAGTAATCATCCAACCACCTGTTTACTACCCATTTATCCATGTGGTGAATAACAACAATCGTAAGTTGATTTACAACCAACTTATTGAGCGAGATGGACGCTATGAAATGGATTTTGAGAATCTGGAAAGTCAGATTACAAGTCGTACCAAATTACTGATTCTTAGCAACCCACACAATCCAGGTGGACGTGTGTGGGACAAAGCCACATTATCTAGACTCGCTGAAATCTGCGCAAAACACAACATTGTGGTAGTGGCTGATGAGATACATGCCGACATGACATTGACGGGACACAGGCATACTCCATTTGCCACCGTATCTGAATCTGCAGCTAACATCAGCGTGACTTTCATGGCACCTAGCAAAACATTCAACATCCCAGGGTTGGTAAGTTCCGTGTACATCATCCCTAATCCTGATCTGAGAGAAAAATTTGTTACATTTCTACAAAAATCGGACTTAACAGGGGGAAACATCCTATCTTATGCTGCCACAGTAGCAGCATACGAACATGGCGAGCAGTGGCGCCAACAAATGCTTGAATACGTAGAAGGTAATATCGCCTTTCTCAAAAATTTCTTGGCTAACCATCTCCCCCAAATTAAACCGATGATGCCAGAAGCATCGTTTTTGGTATGGTTGGATTGTGCAGAATTAGGGTTTAAAGATACGGATGAACTACATCTATTCTTTGCTCAAAAAGGGAAACAGGGACTTAACAAAGGAACCACTTTTGGTCCTGGCGGTGAGCAACACTTACGCATCAATGTAGCTTGTTCACGAATAATATTGGAAAAAGCATTGATGTCACTCGCCAATGCTGTCAAGGAACTATAAACGACTTATTGAATGGACGTAAAAATTGAACCATCGTGGAAAAAGGCTTTAGAAGCAGAGTTTAACAAACCATACTTTGAAAAGCTGACAGAGTTCGTAAAAAATGAATATGCTACAAAGCGTATATATCCTCCAGCGTCACTCATTTTTCAGGCTTTTGATCAATGTCCAATAGACCGAGTAAAAGTGGTCATTATTGGTCAAGACCCCTATCACGGTGATGGACAAGCGCATGGTCTTTGTTTCTCCGTAAATGATGGTGTGGCATTTCCACCTTCGTTATTGAATATATTTAAGGAAATAGAGCGTGACTTTGGACAACCAATCCCCCTAAGTGGCAACCTTACACGCTGGGCAGCTCAAGGCGTATTACTACTCAATGCTACGCTCACTGTTCAAGCTCACACAGCGGGATCGCACCAAGGGAAAGGCTGGGAAACATTCACCGATGCAGTTATCCAACAGCTTTCTACCCAACGTGAGAATGTCGTTTTTCTCCTCTGGGGATCCTACGCCCAAAAGAAAGGTGCCCTCATCGACCCCAATCGCCACCACATCCTAAAATCGGTACACCCATCTCCCCTATCGGCCTACCGTGGATTTATTGGCAACCATCATTTTTCGCTAACGAATAAATACTTGCGTGAAAAAGGATTGGATGAGATAGTGTGGTAGAAATCGGCTATGTAACGTTTTATGTGGGTATTCTTTAAAAACACAATAGGACACATTGTTGAATATCAATTCCAATTTTCTTATATTTCTGTGTTGTGAAACTTTTTATCAGACGCCGCATGCGACGTCTCTATACCCAACTATTGTGCCTATGTGGTTTAATTTTCTCCTTTTCACACAAGCAAATTTGCCGAAAGGCAAAACTATGTGTCCTTAATTTTAATTATATGTATAGCTAAATGTGCTCCATGTGGTTTAAATGATTCTTTTGTGGTTTACCCATCTGTTTCGTTACAGAACCTAAAAATCACTTTTCAATAAAGTATTTGCACATAGTATACCCAGCTGTAAAAAAATCATGCTATATTCGCAAAAACAGAAACCCGATGAACACACCTACAGAATTAAAGCCCCTGAATATTGACACAATAAAAGAATTGTGGTCACAAACCTACAATACCGCTGGGAAACCCGACTGGTCACACATTTTCCCATACTACCACAAGGACATTATTTTTCAAGACACCATACAGCGAATTGAGGGAATTGATGACTTTGTGGCCATGTGTAACCGCCTCACCAAGCGTACCAACGAACTAAACATGGAAATCACGGCCATTGTACAAAAGGAAAATATCATCATGTTTGAATGGACCATGACCATGATATTCAAAAAATATCCAAGCACCCCTATTTATGGATGTACTAAACTAACTATTAGCAATGATGGTTATATAATTGGACAACGTGATTACTACGACCTGTGGGGTGACATCTTTAACAACATCCCACATTGGGGAAAAATATACCGTCGATTTCTTGTGAAAAAATTTGGGTAAGTATTCGTTTTGGGAGAAAAATCACGACGAACTGATACTTAGGACTTGAACATCATTTTTTGTACTTGTAACACAACTCCAGCAATGAAATATCCAGAAGAATTAGATTTTTTAAGAGCAGGCAGATTGCCACAGAAATATTCATCCGAGCCAATGAATGGTAAAGTGTGTGTGATTACTGGCGCAACCTCGGGTGTGGGCTATGAAACTGCTATTCGGCTTGCTAAAGCCGGTGCAACCATTGTGACCATTGTAAGGAGCAAAGATAAAGCTGCAAAACTTAAAGAAGAGATTCGAGCCATTTCAGGAAAAGAAGCCCACTGTTTCATTGCTGACTTCACAGATTTAGAGCAAGTTAGAAATGCCGCAGAAGCAATAGTAGCTGCCTACCAAAACATAGATGTGCTGATCAATAATGCAGGTCTACACATGACCACCAGACAGCTTACCACCGAGGGGCATGAGGTTGTATTTTGTGTAAATCACTTAGCTTCATTTTTGATAACTGCTATCCTACTGCCAACCATGATACGAAGTGCCCCATCACGAATCATTCAGGTCAATTCCGAAGGACACCGATTCAACGGACTTAGACTGAACGACCTTACGTGGGACAAACGTAGATACAAAGGACTGCAAGGCTATGGAGCTTCCAAAACAGCTCAACTCATGACCGTGTGGGAACTCCATGACCTACTTCAAGGAACTGGTGTCACCATCAATGCCATGCACCCTGGTGCTGTCAAATCAGCAATAGGTACTAACAATGGTTTGCTGTACAATCTGTACTCTCGCTATATTATTCAACCAATGCTAAAAAGCCCAGTCATTTCAGGTGAGGCACTCTATTACCTTGCATCATCACCCAATATGAATGGAATTAGTGGAAAGTTTTTCAATCTCACCAACGAAGAAATATCTGCCAAACATGCAAGAGATAGAGAAATGGGGAAAAAGATATTTGAAATTAGTCAGGAACTAACACACACAAAAATAGATCCAATCAGATGACAAAAAAATACGACAGCATAGTAGTAGGGGCTGGCATTGCTGGATTAACAGCAGCGACTTATCTTGCCAGAGCAGGTCAATCGGTACTGTTATTTGAAAAACAGTCGAAAGTGGGTGGTCTGATTCAAACCTTTGAGCGTGAAGGTGTATATTTTGATGGAGGACTGAGATCCATTGAAAACTCGGGTGTGGTATTTCCGATGTTAAAACAATTGGGAATTGACATTGATTTTGTAAAAAGTAAGGTTTCAATAGGCATCGGCGATACGGTTCTTACCTTAGAAAACAGGGCTAGTCTAGCAGATTACGAAGACTTTCTTCAGAAACAATTTCCTAAAAACAAACAAGATGTCAGCCGGATTATTCAAGAAATCAAAAAAAGCATGGAACACATGGATGTGCTTTATGGAATAGACAATCCAGCCTTTCTTGATTTGATGGCAGACAAAAAGTATTTACTGAAAGTCATTCTGCCATGGATGTTTAAATTCATACGCACGGTACGAAAAATCACCAACCTAAACCAACCGGTAGATGAATACCTGCAACGGTTTACTAGCAATCAACAACTGATTGACATCATTGCTCAGCATTTTTTTCAAAAAACTCCAGCATCTTTTGCATTGAGCTATTTCAGTTTGTATTTGGACTACTTCTATCCAAAAGGTGGAACAGCCATGCTACCTTCAAAACTAGAGGAATGTTTTAGAAAATTCGATGGGGAAATCAAACTCAACACCACAGTATTGAGCATAGAACCTGAACAAAAGAAAATTCATGTGCAATCTGGAGAGGTATTTGAATACACAAACATGATTTGGGCTGGCGACACCAAACAGTTGTATAATCTCACCAATATCAACGAGATTGGTGATAAAAAATTGAAGCAGTCGGTGCATAGAAAAAGAGAGCAATTGCGAGATTTGAAAGCTGGCGACTCAGTGTTTTCAGCATTTATAACTGTAGATTTGGACAGAGAATATTTTGCGAGCAAATGTTCTGGGCATTTCTTTTATACTCCATCCAAAACTGGACTTTCTACCATGCACAATGACGCTATCCAACAATTCATCGCCGCACCCATTTCAGAGCAGCATCGCGAACAACAAAAAGAAATGGTCATAAAGTATCTGATGGACTATTGCGCACTAAACACCTACGAAATTTCCATTCCTATACTTCGTGATCCCAACATGGCACCCAAAGGTAAGGCTGGTTTGATTGTAAGTTTGCTGTACGACTACAACCTGGCCTTGAAAATTGAAGAATACGGATGGACTGCTGAAATAAAGCAACTGCTGGAACAGACTTTCATTCAGGTGCTCGACCGCAGCATCTTTCCTGGGCTGAAACAAGCTGTCACTTCTAGTTTTTCATCATCACCACTAACCATAGAAAAGCGAACTGGAAATACGGAAGGCGGCATTACTGGATGGGCATTTACTAATCCCATCATGCCAGCTGAAAGTAGAATGTTGCAGATTTATAAATCGGTAGATACGCTACTCCCATCCGTATATCAAGCAGGTCAATGGGTTTACAGTCCATCGGGTATGCCCACCTGCATTCTTACAGGCAAATTAGCATCAGATAAAGTTCTGAAAAAGTCCAAATAGAATTATTGATTCTTCTGTAGATTTGCAACTGCATAAAGTGGATAGACCTCAATATTTTGGTAAGAGGAAAAATTTTCTTGTGATATTCGAATGCCTTTCTCGGTA
>CAIUKZ010000311.1 GCA_903899865.1 uncultured Bacteroidales bacterium
AGCTTTCGAGGAAAAAGCTACGAAACATCCGCAAAAATCAATCATCGTTTTGCCCTTGTTTTTATGTTTCCGAAAGCTATTTGAGCGGTTTATTCATCGTCAAATAGTTATTGTTGTGCAAAAAATTTATTCGTACTTGCGTCATTTACTGCTGTTGTTCGTGGGCTTCATGTCCATGCATGTGATGGCTTATGATTTGGCGCTGGATTCGATGAATCACAAAGAGCTTCACGAAGTGGAAGTTCGGGCTAAGACATTGACTACTGCCAACACCAGCTTACCTTCTCAAAAAATTACTTCTCTGGACATTGCCAAACTGAATGTGGATAATGTGGCCGATATTGCCAAACATTTTGCGGGTGTGACTGTCAAGGATTACGGTGGTGCTGGTGGTCAGAAAACAGTGTCGTTCAGAGGATTAAATGCACTTCACACTGGTGTGAGTTATGACGGAGTGATGATGAGCGATGCCCAAAGTGGCATGATAGACTTGGGAAAAATTAGCTCTGAAAACATCGCAGAAGTTTCGGCTTATAATGGACAACCCAATTCCATCTTCCAACCGGCACGGATGTTTGCCTACTCAGGTGTGATAGCTATATGCACGCAACTGACTGACTACGACTCACTCCACACTTCCCATGCCCGTGCAACAGCTAAAGCAGGTTCATTCGGGATGTATAATGGCAATTTGTTTTTGAGTAAGTATATTTCCAAAAAACTAATAATTAGTCTAAATACCAACGGCTTGACTGCCGAAAATAATTATCCGTTTAGTTACACGGATGGGCAATTTACTGAAAAAAGAATAAGGACAAATTCTGATATTAAGTCAATTAGAAACGAAATTAACAGTAGCTATCATTTTGAAAAATTTGAGTTGGTCAGTATAAAACTAAATCAATTTTACTCCGATAGAGGTTTGCCAGGCGCAATAATCATCGGGTCGCCTTTTGCGGGATTTTCAAACGAACGGTTTTTGGAAAACGAGCTCTTCGGACAGCTCCATTATGAAAACAAAAAGTCATGCTACGTTCAATATCAATTGTCAGCAAAACTATCTGATAATCAATTAAAATACACTGACAAGAATGTCAAGTATTTTTCTATACCCGACCATATTCTTACCAACTTCTATCATCAGAATGAATATTACCTAACAGGAACACTTCAACTCTGCCCAACCGATCATCTGATTGCATCATTGGCTTCCGATTGGAATTATAACACCTTGAATGCCACCTCAAATGGAATAAACACCGTCATTGGCTCACCAGAAAGAACTTCTTTCTTAGAAAATATTGCCTTGAAGTACACATCCCAATCCCTAACCTTGGGTACCAATCTGCTTTATACAAAAATTGCAAATAAAAATCAGGGAATCAGTCAACCAGATTTGGATAAAATAACTCCAGGAGCTACCATCTCCTTTAAACCAATACAAGATAAGGAATTAGTAATCAGGGCATTTTATAAAAACATTTTCAGGGTTCCGACTTTCTCCGAAATCTATTATCACGAAATGTTTAGCAGTGATTTACAACCTGAAAAAACGAATCAGTACAATCTGGGCGTGGTGTATGAAACCGACAAAAAGCAAACAAATACATCTATCAGAGTGAGTGTAGATGTTTATTACAATAATATTAAAGATAAAATTACGATTGAGCCTCATGGTGGTTTCTCCTCAGTAAGAAATATTGGCGAAGTGGAAATTATGGGTCTGGATGTTACTTCGCTTTTTTCTCACAGTTTTTCCAAAGAGAAACAGTTCAACATCCAACTAAACTACACGTTTCAACAAGCAAAAAATGTGACACAAGGCGATGCAACTTATGGTGACCAAATTCCATACACACCCTTTAACTCAGGTACTGCAACGGTTGACTATAACTATAAAAATTTACAATGCGGCTACTCAGCCATTTATTCTGGATATCGCTATAACGGTCAGAACTCCGATTACAGAAACCT
>CAIUKZ010000312.1 GCA_903899865.1 uncultured Bacteroidales bacterium
GCGAATTGGGTACCTCTAAAATGAGTGGCGGTATTTTTGGGGAAGCGTTTTTAGGGGTAGTGGAATTGAAAATTGCAAGTTGGTTCAAGAAATATCCACAGAAACGAGTAAACAAGTAAACAAGTAAACAAGTAAACAAGTAAACAAGTAAACAAGTAAACAAGTAAACAAGTAAACAAGTTAACTAGTATACAAGCTAACAAGTTAACAAGCTAACAAGTTAACGAGTAAACGAGTAAACGAGTAAACGAGTAAACAAGTAAACTACATATAGAACTGATGAACTGATAAACTGATAAACTGATAAACCAATGAACTGATAAACTGATGAACAGATAAACTGATGAACCAATGAACTGATGAACCAATAAACCAAAACACATGAGTAAACAAATTATACGAAATGCAACCATTGTCAATGAACAGGAATCTTTTGTAGGATCAGTATTGATTGAGAATGACATCATTATAACCGTTCATAAAGGCAATGAATGGGTTGATGCGGGTCAGGATTGTTTAGAAATCGACGCAACAGGTTTGTTATTATTGCCTGGAGTCATCGACGACCAAGTTCATTTTAGAGAACCAGGTTTGACTCATAAAGGGGACATATATTCCGAAAGTAAGGCAGCGGTAGCAGGTGGAATTACTTCATTTTTTGAAATGCCCAACACCAAGCCTCAAGCAACTACAATTGAATTGTTGGAAGAAAAATTCGAAATAGCCTCCAGTAGCTCATTTGCCAACTATTCGTTTCTGATGGGTGTGACCAATGATAATATTGATGAACTGAAAAAAATAAATCCACGCTATGTGGCTGGTGTAAAGATGTTTATGGGTTCATCCACTGGTAATATGTTGGTGGACAATAAGCAAACTCTCAATCGGGTTTTTGAAGAAATTCCATCCCTCATCGTCACTCACTGTGAAGACGAAAGTACCATTAAGGCAAACATCAGTCGCTATAAATCCCTACTAGGTGAGGATTTACCTGTGAAATATCATCCATTGATTAGAAATGACGAAGCGTGTTACAAATCATCTGCTTATGCTGTAGAATTGGCTACAAAATACAATTCTCGATTGCACGTGTTTCATCTTTCATCGGCAAAAGAAATGTCGCTTTTTCGTTCGGATATTCCTTTGAAGGAGAAGCGAATAACTGCTGAAGTGTGTGTGCATCACCTTTGGTTTAACGATTCTGACTATGAGAAATATGGCAATCGGATTAAATGGAATCCGTCCATTAAATCAGAAAATGACCGATTAGCTTTGATAGAGGCGGTCAAGTCTGGAAAAATTGATGTGATAGCCACTGATCATGCACCCCATTTATGGTCAGAAAAGCAAGGTAATTGTTTTCAGGCAGCATCGGGTGGTCCGTTGGTTCAACATTCGTTAGTCGCAATGCTTCAAATGGTCAAAAATGGAGTGTTTAACATCGAGCAAGTAGTGGACAAAATGTGTCACGCACCAGCACAACTTTTTAAAATTGAGAAGCGTGGATATATTCGTCAAGGTTATTTTGCCGATTTAGTATTGGTGGATCCGGACAGACCGTGGATTGTTACACAGGATAATATTCTTTATAAATGTGGATGGTCACCATTCGAAAATATTCAGTTTAGTTCTTCCGTAATAAGCACATGGGTAAATGGAGTACGTGTTTACCACAACGGCAGTTTTGATGAAGTTTCAAAAGGTAAAAGACTCGTTTTTGAAGTGTGATCATTTTTTTAATAAAAGTATTCCCTTATTTTAAAATCAATTCTTTACCGTATGAATAATAAATTCGTTTTTAGTTTGTTGGGATTTATTGCTCTACTTCTTAGTGGAGTATTTATTTTTAAGAGCATTTCCGATAAACCAATTAACGCTGATTCAAATCGTGTGAGTTATATTCACAACGAGGGACAGGCTCAAGGAACTACCTATTCTGCTACCTATCTTCAGCCACAAGGCATTGATTTGCAATTAAAAATTGATTCGGCATTTAGAGATTTTGACAC